>DAHWQF010000029.1 GCA_027334785.1 Acidimicrobiaceae bacterium | reverse complement strand
CGGTACTGCACCGGTACGGTCCTGGTGGTGCCGGCCGCCATGGTCCCCTCTTACCAAGGACGCGCCGAGCGGGTGGTCGCCGGAGGCCTGACGCGTACTGACTCGGTGGCTGCTGGGCTGGACGCTGTCCCGCCTGGCACCGATGTCGTGGTCGTGCACGACGCCGCCCGCCCGCTCGCCGGCGAAGCGCTTTGGCAGCAGGTGATATCGGCCGTGCTCGAAGGTGCGGACGCCGCGGTACCTTGCCTGCCGGTCAGGGACACGATCAAGCAGTACGGCGCTGACGGCAGCCTGGTCACGCTGGACAGGTCGGTCCTCGTGGCTTCGCAGACGCCTCAGGCGTTCGCAGCCGGCGCGCTCCGTGCCGCACACGCGGCGGCGGCCACGGCCGGTAAGCAGGCGACCGACGACGCGGCGCTCGTCGAGTCGATGGGCGGCCGGGTGGTGAGCGTGGGCGGGTCGAGCTCCAACTTGAAGCTCACCGAGCCTCTCGACTTGGCGGTCGCCGAGGCCCTCTTGGCGGCGAGCGCAGTTCGGTGAGCCTGCGTGTCGGCCTGGGCTTTGATGTCCACCCCTTCAGCGACGACCCCGGCCGGGCTCTCGTGCTCGGAGGGGTGCGCCTCGCCGGTCCCGGGCTTTGCGGCCACAGCGACGCCGATGTCGTGTGCCATGCCGTCACTGATGCCCTCTTAGGGGCGGGCGGCCTAGGTGACATCGGGGCGATGTTCCCCGACAGCGACCCCGCCTGGGAGGGTGCCGACAGCATGGCCCTGCTCCGCGCTGCGCTGAGAAAGGTATCGGCGACGTGGCGCGTGGTCAACGTGGACTGCACCGTGATCGCCGAGGCCCCGAGCCTCGGGGGCCATAAGGCCGAGATGGAGGACCGCCTCGGTTACGTGCTCGGGGCGCCGGTCTCGCTCAAAGCCAAGAGGGGCGAAGGCTTGGGTGCTCTCGGCCGGCGAGAGGGGATCGCCTGCCTGGCGGTAGCACTGCTCGAAGCGCCATGAAGCACCCCGCCCCTGGGCGAGGAGCGCGAAGGACGAGCAACCCTGCCGTCCGGCACGCCGGCACCCGTGACGCCACCAGTGAGAGCGGCCCTGGCCATCCTCCGGCTACGCCCGGCGCACGCAGATCGGGGCGCCCAGCGAGGCCGGTGGAAAGGCCAGTGGTGGTGGCCGAGGGGCTGGGGGGCGAGCAGGTCGAGGGGTACCACGCCGTTTACCGCCTCATGGATGCGGAGCGCCGGCGCTGCCGGTTGCTTTGGGCCGACGCAAGACTGGCTACCGGGCCCTTGCGGGAGCTGGTCTCGCTTGCCCGCCGGCGAGGCGTCCCGGTTGAGCTGAAGGAGGCCCACCAACTCGCGACTGCCAGCCGTACGAGCTCCGCCCAGGGAGTCCTCGCCTGGGCCGACCCGTTGTCCGCCGTGCCCCTAGAGGCGCTCCTCAGCTCGGGCGCCGGCTCGTTGTTGCTGGTCCTCGACGGGGTCACCGACCCTGGCAACCTGGGCTCAATACTGCGTAGCGCGGCTTGCGCCGGGGCCGCCGGGGTGGTCGTAGGACGGCACCGCTCAGCCCCTCTCAACCCGGCAGCGCTGAAGGCCGCCGCCGGCGCAGCTGAGACCCTGCCGATTGCCCAGGTGCCCGGGGTCCCAAGCGCGCTCGCTGCCATCAGGGGCGCCGGCTTCTGGGTGGTCGGCCTCGACCCAGCTGCGGAGGACGACCTTTGGGCATCACCTCTGCTTGACGGAAACGTGGCCCTGGTGCTTGGCTCGGAGGGCCGGGGGCTTTCGCCGCTTTCCCGCGCGCGCTGCGATGCCCTCGCCCGGATCCCTATGTCAGAGGCCGCCCGAGGGGTGGGGTCGCTAAACGTAGCCGCCGCCTGCGCCGTGGCCTGCTTCGAGGTGGCCCGCCGGCGGTCATTGCCCCACTCGGCGGACCATGCTCGATAGCGTCCCAGGCTGGCACGAGCGAAGGCATGTCAGACGAGACGAGCACGAGCCGCAAAGGGCGGTGCCTCAAGACGCTAATACTCGCCCACCCTGCTCAACGCTCTCGCAGTGGGCGCGACCGGCCGGTTTGGCTTTATCGGCCGCGGGTTACCTCCTAACCTCGCTTGGCCTGGCTTCGTGAGTGGCAGCCAAACCAGAGTCGCGCGTCCTGGGCCCGCCGCCGGCGCGCCGGTGCCAGTTCCGCCAGATGACCCGGTGGAGCGGTACCACCTCGGGGATATCGCGCAGGCCCGGTATGAACGGCACCGCGAGTAGCAAAATGGTGGCAGCACCGGTCAGGTAGATGGCGATCAGGTCGACATTGGCCGAGTTGTCGAAGCCAGGCACCTGGTACCAGAGGGTGTACAGCCAGAGCCAGGGTTGGCCTGGGTAGCTGCCTGTCTCGTTCATGACGCCCCACTGGTTGCCCTCGAGGTGCTGCGCCTGGGCTTGTTGCGCGAAGTACTCTCCGTCTTCCAGGAACAACAGCGGCTTGGTGAAGTCTGTCCCGTAGAAAGAACGGTTGGCGAGCAAGTCGGTGTCGAGCGCGCCACCGCGGGCGAGGGAGAGCTCGGCAGAAATGAGGGTCGGCACCGGCCCGTCAGCGGCGGGGGGGACGACCGGCGAGCCGCCTTGGAACTTCACGTGGTCCAGGGCCTTGGAGTACGCCGCGTCCCAAGCCGAGCGAGTACTTGCGGGTGCAGCCCGGTAGCGCCTGAGCGCGCTGGCGAGGACAGGCGTGGTGGGGGCGATCTTCTCCAAGGGGCCCAAGACGAAGTCCTGGGCCGGGTTGACCGGCACGTGGACACCCGCCAGTTTCTCCCAGGAGATCCCGATGCGCTGGGTGCTGCCGCTCGCGTTGTTGTAGGGCGGGCCGTACGTGGCCGTCTTGCTCGTCCCTGCCAGCTCGCTCGTGGCGGTAGCCATGAAGTCCGCGGGAGCCAGCCTGGCCCAAGTCCCGATCGATACCGAGGGCACGTCCGGCGAGGACAGCACGGCGGCGAGCACTACGACCAGGGCGGTCGCGACCACTGTGGCGGTTACGGCCTCTTTCGCGATGTCGTAGACGCGCGTGGGGCCGGTCCAGTCTGCGGCGTCGGCGGCGCGGGCCGCCCGGCGGGCCGCTCGGCCACGAGGCCTCTTTTGGGGGAGGGGGTGGGAGACGCCCCTGATGCGCACCAGCAGGACATGAGCGCCGACGATCGCGACGAGCACGATCGGGAGGAGGACGATGTGCCAGAGCAGCATCTGGCCAAAGTTCAGGAGGTTAAAGAAGCCGCCGAGGCCCGTGGCGTTGATGGCGTCCTTGCCGTTGGTCGATATCCACTGCGAGTCGAAGTTTTGCTGGGAGAGGTACCCGGTGAAGCACTCGACGACCGACGCCATGAAGGCGAGCCCTCCTGTCAACCAGGTGAGCGCCCGCCGGCCCCTCCAAGCCGCCATCCAGAACTTGCCCCACAGGTGGATGACCATGAACGCCATGAACATCTCGACCGACCAGAGGTGCAGGCTGTTGAAAAAGTGCCCGACTGGGTTGGTGTGCCACCAGTCGGGGCCTCCTAGGGCGATCAAGAAGCCCGAGACGATGGCAACGCCGAACGCGGCGAGCGTCGCCACGCCGAAGACGTAGATCCACGACGCCACGTAGGCGGGCTGGCGGTCGGGGAGCAGCTTCCCAGGCGGGAGGAGGCGAAGGCCTGCGCGCCGGATGGCACCGGTCCAGGTACGGTCCCCCTCCGGGGAGGCGGTGGCCTCTCCGCCTGCTTCGGGTGCGAGTACATGGGCTGGTGGGTCGCCCTCCCCTGTGGCCTTTTCGCGCCTGTGGGCGGTCCCGCTAGGCGTCCTGGCCCCGTCGCCGTGGACTGCGTGCCCGTTGGCTCGGTCGTGATCGTCTGGGAAGCGCACGAGCAGGGCCGCGCCGAAGATGACGACCATAACGGCGACCAGGACCAGGTTGGCGAGCGAGACACTGAAGATGGACCAGTGAAGATAACGACCCGGGCCGTTCAAATTGACCGCCGCTGCGAGCGAGGTCGCCTGGTAGGGCGAGAAGCCCATGAGCCCTCCTTTCTCGGTAGCCCTCTGAGGTTCCTCGCGAGTCTTCGCCGCCAGGGCGGTCGCCCATTAGGGCCGAAGGTCCCGCAGGGGGCACTCCTAACGTCCCATGTCAGGTATACCGCACCTCAACTCGCGCACGCCAGAGCTGTTCCCTCAGCGGCCGGTGGCATAGGCCTGGGCGTTGCGAGGGTCGGCACCCGCCACGAGGAAACCGCGCTCGTCGATGCCGACGGCAGTGACTCGCCCGATCGACCATTCCGGGAGCTCGGTCACGCGGTGCCCGCGCTTACGCAAATCCGCGAGCACCCCGGAGCCGAGCGCCCTTTCTGCAGCAACGCTCCCGGGGTGGGCGTCGCGTGGGTAAAACGACGACGGCACGTGGGCTGTGTGCCAGTTGGCCGCGTCGATCGACTCCTGCAGGCCGAGGCCGAGGTCGAAGTGATAGAGCAGGAACGGGAGGGTCCACTGGTCCTGCTGGTCCCCGCCCGGGGTCCCGAAGGCGAGCACCGGGGCACCGTCGCGAAGGACGAGGCCGGGGCTGAGCGTGGTACGAGGCCGCTTCCGGGGGGCGAGCGAGTTGGGCAACCCTTTTTCCAGCCAGAACATCTGCGCTCGCGTGCCGAGGCAGAACCCGAGGCCCGGGATGGCGGGCGACGACTGTAGCCAGCCACCGCTCGGCGTGGCCGAGACCATGTTGCCGAAGCGGTCGACGACATCGACGTGGCACGTGTCGCTTGGGCGCCGAGGCCCCGCAGACCTCCCCGCCCCTGCAGGCTGTCCCCCGTGTGCCGGCACCTCCACCCCGGCTCGGTGATAGGCCGAAGCCTCGGCTGGCCCTGCATGGCGGAGCGCCTCGGCATCAGCCGAACGGCTGGGGGCGCTCAGGCGCTCGAGCAGAGCCGGGAGCCGCGCAGGGCGCCCCCCAGGGCGGCCTGGTCGCAGCTCTAGGCTCGCCTCCTCGCCAACCAGGCGCCGGCGCTCGTCGCAGTAGCGGCCTGATAGGAGCTCGTCGAGCGGCACCTGGCCAAAACGGGGGTCGCCGTACCAAGCCTCCCTGTCGGCCAGGGCCAGTTTGGCGCATTCGGTCACAAGGTGGACGAGCTCGGCGCTCCCCGGCGTCAACCCGGCGACGTCGAAGCCTTCCAGCAGGCCGAGTTGCTGCAGTAGGACGGGGCCTTGGCCCCACGGGCCGGTCTTCGCCACTTCGATGTCCCGGTACTGACGCCGCACCGGTTCCTCGAGCGAAGGCCGCCAGGAGGCGAGGTCGTCGCCGCGGAGGAAGCCTTCGTGCACCCCGAGCTCATCGGGCGCCGGCGTGCGGGCAAAGGTGTCGATAGCCGCGGCCACGAAGCCCTCGTACACGGCGCGCCTCGCCGCTTCGAGCTGGCTCTCACGGCTCCGGCCGCCGGCCTCGGCTTCCCGGACGATCCTGTCGAAAGTATCGGCGAGGACCTCGTTGCTCCGCCGCTCGCCTGGGCTCGGTGGCTGCGGCCAGCACCATAACTCCGCCGTCGCCGGCCACCTCGTCGCCCAGTCGCGCCCCGCCTCAGCTAGCACGCGCGACAGTACCGGCAGGACGGGGAAGCCATGACGAGCGTAGTGCACCGCCGGCGCCAGCACGTCACGAAGAGGCATGGTGCCGAAGCGCTCCAAGAGGAAGAGCCACGAGCCGAGCGCCGCGGGTACGCAGGCGGCGAGCAGCCCCGTCCCTGGCACCAGCTCCAGGCCGAGGTCCGTAAACCGCTCCGGCGTGGCCGTCGCCGGTGCCGGGCCCTGGCCGTCCACGACAAAGACGTCACCTTCGGCCGCTGACCACAGGACCATGGGCGCCTCACCGCCGGGCCCGTTTTGGTGGGGCTCCACGACCTCGAGCACGAAACCGGCTGTTGCCGCGGCGTCAAAGGCGTTCCCGCCCCGCTCGAGCATGCCCATACCAGCCTGCGCGGCAAGCCAGTGCGAGGCGGCGACCATGCCAAAGGTCCCCTTCATTTCCGGGCGGGTCGTAAATCCGGGAGGCAAGTGCATGGCAACCATCGTCGCGCCAGGAGCCGCGGCGCCCCGGCGCTGGCCTCAAGCGGGCAAGACTGGTAGCGGCCGGGTGCCCCGCCGGCGCTGCCAGGCGGCCTCGTAGAGCACGACCGTCGCGGCCAGAGAGGCGTTGAGCGAGGAAGCGGCACCGCCTATGGGAATCCGCGTGACCTGCTCACAAGCTGCCCGCCAGGCAGAGGAGAGGCCTCGTGACTCGTTGCCGACGACTACCAGCGTCGGCTGGCCCCAGTCGAGGTCGGCGACCTCCACCTCCCCACCTTCGTCTGTGCCGATGACCCGGACCCTGACCCCGGCCTGGCGGAGCGCGCCTACCCAGGCGATGACCTCCCGGTGCCCAGGTACCCTGACCACGGGCACGGCGAAGAGGGACCCCGTGCTCGCCCGCACGGCCTGGGGGTCATAGGGGTCGGCACCATGACCGGTGAGGACAACGCCGCTCGCGCCAAATGCGTCGGCCGAACGCACCACCGTGCCGATGTTGCCTGGCGAGCCTGGACGGTCGAGGACGACGGTCAACAGGTCCGGTCCGGTTGGTACCCGGGAAAGGTCGTCCGGAGGCATTTTTGCCACGACCAGGACTTCTGGGGCGGAGCCTTGTTGGGCGCCGAGCTCTTCCATCAGTTCCTGGGCGACCGCAAAGTGGGGGGCATCCACCTCTTCGAGGAGACCCTGTGCCCACTTCGACAGCCGCCGGCTCGCACAGTAGAGGACGGCGTGCAGGGGCCAGCCCCGCTCTACGGCGAGCGTCACCGGCCGCACGCCCTGGACGAGGAACTGCCCCAACCGCCGGCGCTTGGTGCGGTTGGTGAGCAGGGAACGCCACTGCTGGTACAACGCATTGCGAGAGCTAACCCGAAGGTCTCGAGGCATGTGCCGTCCAGTCTGGCCTGCCGGGCCCTTCGTGAGTGCGAGCAGATAGCGTCGCCGGCACGAGCCTTTTGGATTGTGTTAGCGGTCACATACGGGCTGTTCAGGCATCTTTCTCGGGTGCCAGCTGCGCCATGTGCGGGCCCGGGCCCCCGGGGCCACGCCGGCGGGCAGGAGCTTGCGCAGGAGTAGGTGAGGCTGGGGCGAGGTTGCCGGGCGCGGGGGGCGACATAGGCTGGTGACCGATGGCGCCGAGCGAGCAGCCCCCCGAAGGGGTGGGGGCAGAGGGAGTCCGGGTAGAGGACCTGGACGGCTTGGCGGAAGGTGCTGGCTTCGGGCTCGGCAACGGCCACGCCGCAGCGTCCGCCGTGAACGGCGCGGCTTCCGTGGGCGTGAGCGCGCCCGAGGAGGTCGACGGCGAGGGCGGGCGGATGACCCTTTGGGAGCACCTGGCGGAGCTCCGGCGCCGGCTGGTGATCAGCGTCCTCGCCCTCCTCGCCACCGTGATCGCGGGTTACTTCCTCTACGGCCCGGTGCTGCACTTCATGGCCGGTCCCTACGTGGCCTTCTACAACCATCACCACCAGCGGTTGATCAGCAAGGACCTGATCATGACCAGCCCGGCCCAAGGCTTTCTCACCCGTCTGAAGGTCGCCATGTACATCGGGGTCGCCTTGGCGTCGCCGATATGGCTCTGGGAGCTGTGGCGGTTCATCACCCCGGGGCTGAAAAAGCGCGAGAAACGATATGCCGTACCCTTTGTGCTCTCCGCCTTGGGCCTTTTCGCCATGGGCGTGACGGTCGCCATACTCGTGTGGCCGAAGGCCCTCAACTGGCTCATAGCGGCTAGCGGGTCGAGCGTTACTCCGCTGTTCAGCGTGAACGAGTACATCAGCTTGTACTCGCTCATCTGCCTCGTCTTCGGTGTCGTCTTCCTCTACCCGACCGTCGTCGTGTTCTTGATGCTGGCTGGCGTGGTCCCCTCGGCCAAGTGGCGCAAGTGGCGCCGGCCCGCCATCGTGGTCTTGTGCGCCGTGGCTGCCATCGTGACCCCCTCCAACGACCCCTTTACTTTTCTAGGTATGGCTGTCCCGATGGTGATCTTCTACGAGGCCTCGATCCTGGTTGGCCGCCTGCTCCACAAATAGGGGGAAAGGGCCGGTCTTCTGAAGGCTTGCGCGCCCGGCTTTAGAAGGTTCTCTAGTGGCTGCCGGCGCCGTCCGCTCTCTCGCCGCGGCCCGTGTCCACTTGCCGGCGGTACTCGTTGACCATGTACTCAGTGAGTTCCTGGAGAGAAGTGTCCGCAACGAGCCTGTCGAAGGTTATAACCCCTTCTTGGAGGATGGCGAGCCGGTCACAGAGTTGGAACAGGTGTGTGTAGTTGTGGTCGACCACGATCATCGACTGGCCCTTGGCCGCTAGGTCCTTGATGAGGTCAATGATGAGGGCCGACTCCCTCGCCCCCATGGCTGCTAGGGGCTCGTCGAGCAGGAGGACCTTCACTTGCGAGCGGGTGGCGCGAGCGACGGCGACCGCCTGGCGCTGGCCGCCGGAGAGCGTTTCGACGTCGGCATTGACGCTCGGCACGCTCACCTTGATCGCCTGCAGGTAGTCCTCCGCGACCTTGCGCATACGCGACCTGGCAAGCAGGCGCAACGGCCCCCCGAGGGTCGCCTCGCGGCCCAGGAACAAGTTGGAGTATATGGGCAGCTGGGGTACGAGGGCGAGGTCCTGGTAGACGGTGTCTATCCCATGACGACGGGCGTCTTGCACTGAACGGAGGTGGATCTCCTTACCCTCGAGCCTGATCGTCCCGGAGTCGGGCCGGTGGAAGCCGCAGATGATCTTGCAGAGGGTGCTCTTGCCGGCTCCGTTGTCCCCGACGAGGCCGAGCACTTCGCCGCGTCTGAGGTAGAGATTGACGTCGCGCAGCGCTAGGACTGGGCCAAAACTCTTGGAGACGTGCTCGACCTGCAATATGGCGTCGCTCGGAGCGGGCGGTGCCGGCGCGGCGCCAACGCTTTCGGTCATGCTCATCTCCGGATCGACCTCCAACGCCGCACGGCGGCCCTTCGCAGCTGGACATTGGCGACCATGGCGCCCAAGATGGCCACCCCCAGGACAAGCTGGAAGTAGTAGGCGCTCACGCCTTTAATGTAGAGGCCGTCGTAGAGGATGCCGAGCACTACGGCGCCGACGGCAGCACCGACTATGGTCCCGCGGCCCCCCGTCAGGGCGGTGCCGCCGATCACGGCTGCCGCTATGGCGTAGAACATCTCGACCGTGCCGTCGTTGCCGGGGTCGAGAGTCGTGATGCGAGCGGCGTCGATGATACCGATGAAAGCCGCCACCACCGAAGTCATGACAAAGCACCAGATCTTGACGCGCCTCACAGCCACGCCGGCCTCGGCCGCGCCGAGCAAGTTGCCCCCGGCGGCCACCACGTGCGACCCGAAGCGGCTCTGGTGCAACAAGTAATAGATCACGGCCACGCAAGCCAGGGCCCAGAGGATCTCAGACCAGGAATAGCCACCGAGGACGCTGCCACCGGTTCCACCGAAGGACATTGTCTCTTGCACGCCGTTTGACGTGATCAGCATGACGCCGTCCAAGGCAAACAGAGTGCCGAGGGTAGTGACGAACGACGGCAGGGCGAGCAGAGTGGTAAGCAACCCGTTGATGAGGCCGAAGCCGGCGGCGCACACTAGCGAGATGACTATGGCCAAGCCCAAGGGGACGCCGGCGTTGGCCCAGAGGAAGTAGACGACGAAAGGGAAGAAGATGAAGGCAGTGCCGGACGAGAGGTCGATCTCTCCGGCTGTGATCACGACCGCCTCGGCCGCTCCTATGACAGCGATGGGGGCAAGGAACTGCGCGAGCGTCACGAAATTGAAATAACTGGCGAAGGCGGTCGTGGATGTCCAGAAGTAGAGGAAGAGCGCTATGGCGACGAGGAAGATCGCCATCTCCCGCCGCTCAGCCACGCGGCGCATCCGCCGGGCCGCGAGCGCCCAACCCGCCTGTGGCGGGCCGGGCGCCATCCGCGGAGGCGTCTCGACCGCGGTCGCGTGCCTGGCCATCGTGCTAGGAGGCTATCGAAGAAGGCGGCTTCAGCGTCCTTGGAGTGCTCGAGCTCCCCTCGTAGCGGTCCTTTAACGTGTAAGGGCCGATGCCCGCCCTGGTCACGAACTTGAGGCCGGTGTCAGTGTTGACAGGGGCCTGCAAGCCGCCCGAGACGTTGTACAAGAAGAGCTGCAGGATGGGAAGGAAGCCCTGCTGGTAGGGCTGCTGGTCGATAGTCCAAAGCTGGTAGCCCTTTTGAACGGCCCCGACCGTCGTGGTGAGGAAGTCGAACCCTCCCACGAAGACCTTGCCCTTCAGGTTGTATTTCTCGACAACGGCTGCGGCCTCCGAGGTGGAGCCGGCGTCGACGCCGTACATGAACTTCACGGCCTTGTGGGCAAGGTACCAGGCGTTGACGGCCGTTGCCTCCTGGGAGAGCAGGGCGCCAGTGCCTATCTCGGGGAAGTTGACACCAGCGGGCTTTAGGATCGAGGCGGCGCCGTCGATGCGGGGCTGGATGTTGAGGGAGCCCGGAGTGGCGATGAGGCCAGCTACCAGATCGCCCTTCTTTACTACTTCGAGGATCTTGTGGCCTGCCTCGACGCCGGCCTGGAAGAGGTCTTGGCCGATGTAGGACATTTGGTGGTTCTCAGCGGCCGTCGAGGCGGGGGGGTTGGCGTTGTACGCCACTACCGGGATCCCGATAGAAAGGGCCCTGTTGGTAGGTGCGATAAACGCGGTCTTGTCTATAACGGTAGTGCCGATGCCGTTGACGTGGGCGGCGGTGGCTGCGTTGATCGCAGTAACCATCTGGGATACATCAGATGTAGCCGAACCGGTCCAAGAGAACGAACACCCGAGGAGCGAGCAGGCGTCGGTCGCCCCGTAGCGGGTGGGCACGAAGAACGGGTTGGTCGTCACGTGGCAGACCAGCGTGAACTTGTAGGCGGGGTGGGAGGCGAAGGGGCTCTCGAACACGGAGTTGCGCGCCATGCGCTGCCCGGCGGCGAAGCGCTCGCTCGGGCTCGCATTGGCGGGCATATCCGTCAGCATCTCTGTCAACGCGCCGGCGAAGGGGACCGTAGCAGCAGCGACCCCCAAGTTTCTCAACATACGCCTGCGCGACACTTCCCAGCGCTCTGGGCTTACATCTTCTCGTGGGTTCTTGGGCATTCCTCCAAGCTCCTTTTCTGGTTGGAGTCTCCAAGGGCACTGGGCGATGGGCTGAGACGTTTCTCGCGGTCGAGCGGCGTCTCGGCGCAAAGCTCAGGGCCCCCTTTTTGCGGAGGCACGGGGCACTAACGGGCAGCGTCGGGCGCAAACCTTTTCTTCCTCGACTTCTGACCGGCTTGTAAGACACTGGAAGCGACGCGGCGTCGGCCCCCTCCGCATACTCCCACGTTAGCGGTCACATGTACGAGCTGCAAGTCGCCCAGCACAGACGGTGCGGGCCGGATCGCGCTCAGAGTGGTGGTTGAGACTCGGAGGACGGCGGGCAGTTGCTGCCGGCGAGGCCCGGGGGATGACCGGTGTCCCGAGAGCGCACGGTACCAAGGCGGGCTGCTGGCTTCTGCCTGTAGCTGAAACGACCTTTTAGGGCCTACTAAAGGTCCTTTCAGGTTAGGGCTGCATCCTTGACTTATACGGAAGGCTTAGCAAGGAAGTACCAACAAAGGAGGCTGACAATGAAGAAGACTTCGGTATTTGCGAGTGGTGCTGGGTGCGCTCTGGCGGCGGCGCTTCTTGGTGGGTCCTTGGCCAGCACGGCCGTCGCGGCGCCGGCGACGGCCGCAGGCCCTGCCAAGCTGGCGCGGCCCCATGCGACCACTCATCCCACGGAGGCCACCGCCGCTCCGGCGGCGATCAACACGGCCGCGGTAGCCAAGGCGGTTGAGCCTGCTGTAGTGGACGTCAACACCGTGCTCGACCCACTAGAAGGCGGCGGGGCAACGGGAGGTGCCGGGACCGGCATGATCGTGAGCCCGGACGGGGAGATCGTTACCAACAACCACGTGGTGTCCGGGGCCGACCGTATAGCTGTCACGATCCCGGGGCACGGCACGCACCAGGCCACCTTCGTGGGAAGCGACCCGACCAAGGACATAGCCGTGATAAAGGTCACGGGCGTGAGCAACCTCCCGACCGTCACGTGGGGCAACTCTTCTGCGGTCCAGGTGGGTACTCCCGTGGTAGCGATCGGCAACGCCCTCGGCCTCGGGGGCGAGCCCACTGTGACGCAGGGCATAATCTCGGCCACCGGGCGGACCATAACCGCCGCTGACCAGACGGGCGCCAACCCAGAAACCCTCCACGGGCTCCTCCAGACCGACGCCCCGATCGCCCCCGGCAACTCCGGCGGGCCTCTCGTCAACGCGAGTGACCAGGTCGTTGCGATGGACACGGCGGCGGCATCGGCCGGGTCGGTGGGGGCGAGCCTCGGCTTTGCCATCCCCTCCAACCGCGTACGTACGATCGCCGGCGAGATCGCGGCCCATGAGCACCTGCCCGGCCTCGTTTACGGCCGTCCCACCTTCTTGGGTGTCGCGGTCGTCTCGAGCTCGCAGGCGACCAGCAACCCCTTCGGGCTCGGCTTCGGGTCCTTCGGCTTCGGGTCCTTTGGTGTCAACCCCTTCGGCCTCGGCCCCTCTACGCCGACCAAACCCGGCTTGGTGGTGGAGGCGGTCGACCCCGGCAGCGGGGCGGCCAACGCCGGGCTTCAGGCCGGCGAGGAAATCACGGCTGTCGACGGTACGGCGGTCAGTACCCCCGCAGCCCTGTCGAAGGTCGTGAAGTCGCACAAGCCCGGCCAAGAGCTGACGCTCACGGTCTATACCGGTTCGGCGGCAGAGACCATCCACGCTCGCCTCGGCCAGGGACCGGTGGACTGAGCCGGGCCCGGCGGCCCGGGTGGCCCGGCGGCGGCCACCTCTACCCCGGGCCACCGGGTCACCAGGCAACCCTCAAGTTCGGTGCCGGCGGCGCCGTCGGCACCAACTTGTTTCCTCCTACCCCTGACTTCTGACGTTCTCGCTAAGCTCTGACGCGATCCGGGCCATATGTGCTACGTAGTCGCCATTTTTGTGCCAAGCCCCCATTTTTCCGCGCCTCGGTGGCGGGCTGAGCGGCACCGGGCCAATCATCCGATGTAAGCTCGCCAAGCGAACCAGGAGGGCGGCGCCACGAGGGTCACTGACGAGGCGATCGAGAAGATCAAAAACATGGTCGTCTCCGGCGAGCTCGAGCCAGGGGACAGGTTGCCCAAGGAGGACGAGCTCGCCAGCCGGCTGGGCCTTTCCCGCAGCTCGTTGCGCGAAGCCGTACGGGCGCTGGCGTTTGTCCGCATCTTGGACGTCCGCCAGGGCGATGGGACCTACGTGACCAGCCTCAGGCCCGAGTTGTTGCTCGAGGCAGTGAGCTTTGTTGTGGACTTCCACCAAGACGACTCGGTTCTCAACTTCCTCGAAGTGCGCCGTATCGTCGAGCCGGCGGCGACCGCCCTTGCCGCTCGCTTGGCGGGCACGGCGGACATAGAGGCACTGGAGCGGTACCTCGACCCGGCTATCGCCGGCCTTCCACCGTCGGAGTTCGTCGAGTTGGACAGGGAGTTCCACCGGAGCGTCGTGGCCCTGTGCGGCAACCCGGTCCTGGTGTCGCTGCTCGACTCCATCGCCGGCCCGATCCACCGCGCCCGGGTATGGCGGGGGGTGACAGACCCGGCCGCCGCCGAGCGCACCCTGGTCGAGCACCGGGGGATCCTCGACGCGCTCGGCCGGCACGACCCCGACGTGGCCGCAGCGCGCGCCGTGGCGCACATCGCCGGCGTCGAAGACTGGCTCCGCCGAGCGAGCCTGGGGCCTGAGCGCCCCGGGAAGCCGGCCCGCTCCCGCAACGATGCCAACGTCGTCGTGCGCGAGTTATCGGCGACAAAGGCGAGGCGCCCGCCAC
>DAHWQF010000299.1 GCA_027334785.1 Acidimicrobiaceae bacterium | reverse complement strand
GCGAGTCGGCGTCGAAATAGTCCTCCTGACCGGTCAGTTCGTAGTCGTAGAGGACTGTGGCCCTGTCCACGCCGAGCGCGCCGAGGAGCAAAGCGGCTGCTAGGCCAGTGCGGTCCTTGCCGGCGGTGCAATGCACGACGGCGGGGCGGTTGGCGGGGTCGGCAAGGCTGCTAAGCAGTTGGCCGTAAACCCGTGCCCGTCGCCTGAGCAACCCGGCGTAAATGCGCGCGACGGCCTCCTCCGCCTCCCTTATGGTTGTAGCCCGTATTATCCCGACGCCCTCCTCTCCAGCCAGTTCGTCGAGGACAGGGAGGTGGACGGAGGGCACGGGGTCGGGGTCCAGCCCTCGCTCGGTGTCGCCCCGGAGGTCGAAGACCGCCCGCACTCCGAGGCGCCCGAACAGCTCGAGGTCGCCTTCGGTGAGGTTGTGCAGGCGTCCCGAGCGGTAGACGAGGCCCCAGCGGGTGCTCTTCCCGCCAGCCACGGGGTAGCCGCCAAGGTCGCGGAAGTTGTTGGCCCCCTCGAAGGGGATCCTCCTCGGCCGCTCGTCCCCGTTTAGGTTCGCCTGCTCTGTCACGGCCTGCTCCTTGCTGGTTGGCTAACCGGTGACCACCACCCTGGCGCCGGCAGGAGAGGGTCGGAGGTCGAGGACCTGCACGCCGGCGACCGCCTCCACCTGTTCCACCATTTTGGCCTCTGCACCCTCGGACGCGAGCAGCGTCACCGTCCCGCCTGGCCCGCCGGCGCCGTTCACCTTCCAGCCGAGCGCGCCCGCTCCGGCCCCGGCCGCGATTACCTCGCGCGCCAGGGGGTTGACGAGGCTCGGGTGCAAGCCCGCCTGGGCCTCGGTGTTGGCGACCATGGCACGGCCGTAGGAGCCGAGGTCGCCGGCGACAAGCGCCCGGGCCGCCCGTTTGGCGGCCTCCCGCATCGGTTGAAGAAGGCGCTCCGCGGTGGCGCTGTCGCCTTCCAGGTGGGCTATCACCGTCTCGTGCACGGCGCTCGAGTCGTGGAAGGCGCCGAGGTAGGCGGTCACCACTCTCTTCCCCAAAGCTTGCTCCGTAGCCGGGGCGAGAGGGAGAGGCTCCACCTCGAAGTGGGGATAGGGGCTCACCCGAACCAGGCTGGCACCCCCGAAGGCGGCCGCCACATGGTCCTGCACGCCGCTCTGGCGGCCCAGGTCTTTTGTCTCCAAGTCGTGGGCGGCGCGCGCCAGTTCGGCCGGGGACGTGGGCGAGCCGTCGAGCGCCCGGAGGGCCGCGACCAGGGCGACCCCCACCGACGCCGAGGTGCCCAGGCTCGAACCAGCCGGCACCGACGATTCCACGTTTACCTCCAGGCTCGCCCGGGCGGGTGCGAAGCGCCGAAGCGCCGCCTCGAGCAGCGGGTGACGCCCCGGGGGTTGGTCGAGGGGAAAGTCGTAGTCGTCGCCGTAAGCGGGGACCCGCAACCACACGTGTCGCTTGGCGGGAGGACCCTCGCCAACCAGGCTGGCCACGACCTCTGCACCTGGCCCGACCGCCAGGTGGCACACGAAGCCCCCGCCGGCGAACCACGTGTCGGTCCACCCGCCGGCGTCGAAAACCCGGACCGGCGCCGTTGCCCGCACTGAGGTAACCACGTCCCCAGTCTGGCCGTTCGCCACGAACCGCACGAATGCGGGGGTAGAACGATGCCCGCCGGTGCCGCCCCGCCGGCGCCGCCCCGCCGGCGCCCGCCCGCTTAGTCTGCCTCGGCGAGTTGGGCCGGGACCGCCACGACATCCACCAGCGCGCCAGAACGCAGCACGGTGAGGTTGAGCGGCCGCCCGATGGCGTCGGCCAGCATGAGCCGCTGGAGGGCCTGAGCGTCAGGGACCGCCCCACCGGCTGCGGACAGGAGCAGGTCGCCGGGCCGCAGGCCGGCGCGGTCGGCCGGGCTGCCCGGCACGACCTCTACGATGCGGACGCCCTGGCGTAGGTGGTAACGGTCGGCTAGGACGGGCGGGAGCGGGGCCGGCGAGCAGGCGAGGCCGATCCATGCCCGCCGGACACGGCCCTCCCGGATCAATGCTGAGATGATCTGGCGGCTTGTGGTGTTGATCGGTATGGCCAGGCCCACCCCGATACCGGCGACGGCCGTGTTGATCCCGACCACCAAACCCTCGGCGGTAGCGAGGGCACCACCCGAATTTCCTGGGTTGAGCGCGGCGTCGGTCTGGACCACGTCGTCGATTACCCTCACGTTGCGGCCCGCCCGAGTGGGCAGGGAACGCCCGAGCGCGCTCACCACGCCTGCGGTCACGCTCCCCGCCAGGCCGAGGGGGTTGCCGACAGCGACGACGAGCTGCCCTACGACGAGGTCGCCCGCCTCCCCGAGCCGAACGGGGGAGGGCGTGGCCCCGTCGGCGCGCAGCACGGCTAGGTCGGACAACGGGTCCGTTCCTGCGACATGGAACGCCGTCATGGTGCCGTCGGAGAAGGCGGCCCTGCCGGCGTCAGCGTTGCCCACCACGTGGGCGTTGGTCAACAAGAACCCGTCGTCGGTGAAGACGACGGCGGAGCCTGCGCCGGCTGCGAACCTCCCGTCCGAGAGGCGCCTGCCGACCTGCACCGCTGCCACCCGGGGCGTGAGCTCGGCTGCTACGGACGTGACCACGCGCGAGTAGGCGTCGAGGGCGGCGTCGCCCGGGCGTCCTCCGGCCGGGCGCTCCGTCCCAGGGCGCGGTGCAGCCCCGGTCAGATCTGAGTCACTAGCTGTCAGGAAAGCTTCAAGTTTCATTGCAGACACCTCCCGCCCACAGTGTGCCGGCGATCGCGCTGCTTCCGCGCCGGCAGCTCACCCAATGGGCCTGCGGCCAGCAAAGAGGAGGCTTCGCCAGCGTGCGCCCGCTCGCGCGCCATCCAGTGTCACGCACCGATGGAGCGACCAGGTGATGCCGTCCAGCATTTTGCACCAGTATTTTGCACCAGTATTTTGCACCTGCCCCGGTTGAACTGCTCCCGCTCGCCCCACCAATACCAAGAGCAGCCGAGAAGGACGTGGTCGGGCAACATGGGCACCGAGAGAGGAACCGCTCGCACGTGCAAGAGGAAGAGGCCGAACCAACCTGGAGTTCTGGGGAAAGGGAGCTCCTCGTGGCTGCCGCGTCCGGTGAGCCGGCCGCCGTGCGCTGGCTCCTCGACGAGGTGGCCCCGGTGGTCTACGGCTTTGTGTTTGCCCGTGTGGGTGGCGACCAGGCCGCCGCTCAGGACTTGTTGCAGGAAACCTTGATGGAGGCGGTGCGCTCCGCCGAAGGGTTCCGAGGCGAGTCGGCCCTGTCCACATGGATGTGCTCGATTGCCAGGCGCAGGCTCGCCCGCTACTACGAGCGGGAACGGCGAGCCGAGCTTGCCCGCAGGTCTCTCCACCTGGTCGGGGCAGCTGCCGTCGACAACGAGGCAGAGGCCGACTTCGCCCGCCAGGACGAGGTGGTGCGCGCTCTCGGGTGCTTGCCGGTGCTGCAACGCCAGGTGCTCGTCTTGAAGTACATCGAGGACATGTCCGTGCAGGAGATCGCCGACCACCTGCACCGCAACCGGGTGCAGGTCCAGTCCCTCCTCCAGCGTGGGCGGGACGGCCTGCGCCGGCAGTTGACGGGGGCCGAGGGTGCCTGAGCGTCCCGAGCATCCGGACCCGCCCGAGTGGCAAAAGCTCGAAGTTCTGCTGCAGGGCTCCGACCGGCCCCGGCCGCTACCGCCAGCGTTGCGGTCGCGCCTTGAAGAGGCCCTCCTGGCTCAGCCGGCGCCGGGCGGCGCCGCTGTCGTTGCGAGCCCGCCAGGGGTTAGTCAGGGACCCGCCTCCCACCAGGCTCGAGCAGCGGTGGGAGGCGATGCCGTGGCGGGGTCGGAGACAGGGGTGCCCAAGAAAGGCGCCGGCGTGGCGGCAGGAGGCGCCGGCGTGGCGGCAGGAGGCGCCGGCGTGGCGGCAGATCTGCCGGCGGGGGCGCGCAGCAAGCTCCAGGACAGGTTGCTCGCCCGGCGCCGGCGCCGGAAGTGGAAGGTTCTGGCCGTGGTCGGCGCGGCTGCGGCGGTCGTGGCTGTCGCGGTGGTAGCTCTCACGCCCGGTCCCGCCCAGTCGCGCCTGGCCACCGGAGACCATGCCGCTTCGGTCCCGGCGCCGGCGGTGCGCACCCCGCGCTTCGCGGCCCAAGGGCATTCGTCCAAGGCACCTGTCGCTGCTAAAGCTGCTGTTGGCGCTCCTGTTGCGGCCAAGGTCCCGCGGTCGAAGACGGGAGCGACCGCTGCAGCCTCGCGGACCTCTCGGACCTCTCGGACCTCTCGGGCGTCTGGAGCGTCGGGGGCGTCCCGGGCGGCGTCCGTGCCGGCGGTGTCCGCGGTGAGCCCTACGAAAGGGCCTACGGCGGGACGCACCTGGGTGACAGTCCGGGGGAGAAATTTGGGGAAGGCACTTGCCGTCTACTTCGGCGACACGAGAGCGCTCAGGCTGGCACCGGTCTCTGCCAGCGAATTGCGTGCGCTTGCGCCACCGCACGCACCCGGCACCGTGGTCGTGTCCGTGGCCAGTTCCGCAGGGAGAAGCAAGCCTGCCACCGGCACCCGCTACACCTTCGGCACCAGCCGGTCATAATCGTCCCCAGCCGAGCGAGCTTTGTTGGCACGCCGCGGCGCACCAGTTTGCCAGTTTGCGCGCCAGTTTGGGAGCCTCGGCTCAGGGCGAGGTCGGGACGGCCGACTCGGGAGCCTCCGCTAATCACTGAACTGGAGGACGACCTTCACGTCGTCAGGCTGGTGCTGGTACGCCTGTTGCCAGGAAGCCAAGGGCACGCGCCGGGACACCAGTCGGCTGAGCCAGGAGA
>DAHWQF010000298.1 GCA_027334785.1 Acidimicrobiaceae bacterium | reverse complement strand
AGAGAGCTCGGCCCGCTCGGGGCCGGCGTCACCGGGCTGGCCACACGGCCACCATACCAAGGCGAAAAACGTACATCACCTCACACCTACGCGCGTCCTTCTCCGGCGCCGTGAGCGCGCCGACGAGGAACGGCGACGGCTCGGGAACTCGGACGCGCCACTGGCGGGGAGAGGTTCTCCCGGTGCCGGTACGGGTACCCGCACCCCCAGCGCCCAGCTCATGAGGGCGATAGCAGGGAACGACAAAACTGCCGCGTAAACGGCCTCGATGAACGCGACCTCGACCAGCCGAGGCTCGCCGCCCACGACCAGCTGCTGCTGGCCGACTATGTAACCGATTGCCACGAACAAAGCCACGCCCACGGCTGTACCGGCGGCAGCAATAAAGGGCCCGAACATGAAGCGGGTCGAGAGCATATTGGCCCTTCCCCAGCCGACCAGGAAGCCGACGAGGCACGCCACTAGGGCAGAGAGGCCGAACGGCGTGTTCTGGAGGAACAGGTCGCTCGCGAGGCCGGCGGCAAAGCCAACCAGGGCCCCCTGGTCCGGCCCGCCCGAAAAGCCCGCAGACACCGCCAGCAGCATCATGAAGTCCGGTGCCACCCCGTCCACGCGCATCCCGTCGCCGAAAGTCGTCTGGGCGAGGATCCCGATCCCGAGCAGGATGAGGACCTTGGCGACCGTGCGCGCCTCAGGGCCCGTCAACGGCCCACCCTCGCCGCGCTCAGCTTCCCTGAGGAGACCACAGCAGCACCCGCACAAACTCGAGGTTGGAGAGGTCGGCCAGAGGTTTCAGCGAAACTTGAAGCTGGAGCGCCCCCGAGGGCGCCGACACCCTGGTGACAGTCCCGACTGGGATCCCGGCAGGGAAGGGCTCCAGCGAGAGGCCACTAGTAACCATCTTGTCCCCTCGCTTGACGGGCTCGCCGACGTTCAAGTTTTGGACCTGCAGATCGAACCCCTGGCCTTCCCCCCTGGCGGCCCCCACTACGCGGCTACGCACATCGCGCACGCCCACGACGGAGGTGGGATCGTCGACCAAGGTCACCGTCGCCAAGTGGGCGGAGACCGACGACACGCTGCCCACCAGCCCGCCCGCAGACAGGACCGGCTGCCCCACGACCAATCCGTTGGTGCTACCCCGGTCCAGCTCGACGGTCTCTTCAAAGTTGGCGCTCCCGACATCCACCACCTGAGCCGCCACGCTCGGGATGCCGGACAGGTACGACAGGTGCTCTTCAGCCAGCACTTGCTCTGCCTGCTGCTCCTCTGCCGCCGCCCGCACCGGGGCGGCCTGGTCGGCAGCCAGTTCTTCGCGCAGCTTTTGGTTTTGGGCCTCGAGCGAGCGGTACTGGAACGCTCCGTAAATGAGGTCGCCGACCGGCTGCAGGGCAGAGTGCACGGCCGACTGGAACGGGTTGGCGACCTCCCGGGCCAAGGTGCGCGCCTTGTCGAAGTATCGAGAGGTGCTGGCCTTCTCGCTCAGGGTCACAAACGTCACACCAAGGAGCACCAGCAATAGCAGGAGGAACCGCCCCCGCGGTCGCCGGCTTCCAGCCAAGCGCGCTACCTCGTTACCGCGAGCTCGTCATCAAAACGTCAGAGAGGACCTCGAGCTGTTCCAAGCACTGGCCGCTGCCGAAGGCCACCGACTGGAGCGGGTTGTCGGCTATCACGATGGGCATGCCGGTCTCCGCCGCCAGACGGGCGTCGAGGCCATGGAGCAGGGCTCCGCCGCCAGTCAGGACAATGCCTTGCTCCATGATGTCGGCCGCCAGCTCCGGTGGTGTCTTGTCGAGCGTCACCTTGACCGCGTCAACGATAGCTGCGACTGGCTCTTCGATGGCGTCGCGGATCTCTTCGGTGGTCGTGACGATGGTCTTCGGTAGACCGCTGATGAGGTCGCGCCCGCGGATCTCGGCGCTCACCTCCTGCTGGAGCGGGCAGGCCGAACCGAGCGCGATCTTGATCTCCTCAGCGGTGCGCTCGCCCAGGGCGAGGCTGTACTCCTTTTTGATGAACTGGATGATCGATTCGTCGAGCTCGTCACCGGCGATCCGCACCGACTGGCTCGTGACGATACCGCCCATGGAGATCACCGCCACCTCCGTGGTCCCCCCGCCAATATCTACCACCATGTTGCCGGTGGGCTCGTGCACGGGGAGGCCGGCACCTATGGCGGCGGCCATGGGTTCTTCGATTATCCACGCCTGGCGGGCGCCGGCCCCCTCAGCCGCGTCCATCACGGCGCGCTTTTCCACGCCGGTCACTCCCGAGGGGACACAGATCACCATGTCGGGCTTGGAAAGCCTGCTCGGGTGGACCCGGCGTATGAAGTAGCCGAGCATTTTCTCGCAGATCTCGAAGTCGGCGATCACGCCGTCGCGAAGCGGCCGCACGGCCGTTATGTGAGCAGGCGTACGTCCGATCATGCGTTTGGCTTCCAACCCGACCGCCAGCGGCCGGCCGTCTCTCGCGTCGATCGCCACGACCGAGGGCTCGTTGAGGACGATGCCCCGCCCCTGCAGGTAGACGAGGGTATTTGCCGTGCCCAGGTCCACGGCCAAACCCCGTCGGAAAGATGAGAACAGTCTGTCGCGCGCCACGAAGCCTCCTCGCTTGGGCAAGGACCGGTCGCCTCCAAGGTTAACTCTGGAGCTTCCTCTGTGCCAGCCCCACTTGAGGGGAGGGGCCCCTAAGGCTGGGGCACGTCGGCGAGCTCGGGGAAAAACAAGGTTATCTCACGCTGCGCGGATAAGGCGCTGTCGCTCCCGTGGACCAAGTTCTCGGTCATCGAGAGGGCAAGGTCCCCCCTAATAGTGCCGGGGGCTGCCTCTGCCGGGTTGGTTGCCCCCATCATGTGGCGGACCGCCTGCCAGGTGCCAGCCGGCCCACCGACCACCGCCACCAGCGCCGGCCCCGAAGTGATGTGCGAGATCAGGCTCTCGTAGAAGGGCTTTCCCTGGTGTTCGGCGTAGTGGGCAGCCGCGGTGCCGGCGTCGACCGATCTCAGCTCGGCACGCACCAGCTTGAGCCCGCGCCGCTCTAGCCGGCCGAGGATCTCGCCCACCAGCCCTCGTGCGACCGCGTCGGGCTTGCAGATGACGAGCGTCATCTCCTGGAAACTCATGAGCGAGCGATGCTAGTTGGCGCGCCCAGCGGGCGTGGTACCGGGAACCAGCGCCGTCCGCGCCTCGCCTACCACATAAAGCGAACCCGTCACGAGGACCATGCCGTCCTGCCCGGCCTCGCTCAGCGCGACCTCCAGTGCTTCGGCCACCGACCCAGCTGCCACGCACCGGCACCCGAGCGAGCGTGCCACTTCGGCCAGCACTTCCGCGGGCTGAGTGCGCGGTGATGGAGCAGGGCAGGTCACGACCAGCTCCGCCTTGGGGGCGTCGAGGGCGAGCAGCATGTCGCGAGCGTCCTTTCCCCTGAGCATCCCGACCACCATGACCCGCCGGCGCCCTTCGCCAAACTCCTCGGCCACCGCGCTCGCCTCGCAGTGCGCGCCGGTCAGGTTCTTCGCCCCGTCCAGCAGCACGAGCGGGTGCGGGCGGACCACTTCGAGCCGCCCAGGCGAACGGACTTGAGCGGCGGCAGCCACGACGATGTCGGCTTCGAGAGGCCGGCCGAAGAACGCCTCAGCTGCGACCAGGGCTAGAAGGAAATTGTGGGCCTGGTAGCTGCCATGGAGGGGCAGGTAGACCTCCTCGTAGCGCGCTCCCGGGGTGCGCAGGTCCATGAGCCGCCCACCCACCGCGACCGCGTTGGACTCGACGGCGAAGTCCTGGCCCGCCAGCCAGAGCACCCCCGGCTCCTCGGCCTCAAAGATCGAGTACAGCTCCGGGTCGGTCTCACCGAGAACGAGCGTGGCCCCAGGCTTGACGATGCCCGCCTTCTCACGGGCTATGTGCTCCCTCGTCGGGCCCAAGATCTCGACGTGGTCGAGCGAGACGTTGGTGACCACCGAGACGGAGGCATCGGCGACATTGGTGGCGTCCCAGCGCCCACCGATGCCGACCTCGACCACCGCTACGTCGACAGGCTTGTCGGCGAAGAACCGGAACCCGGCGGCAGTCAGGCACTCGAACCAGGTGAGGCGCTCAGCGGCGCCCGGCTCCTCCAAGCGGGCGAGGTCCGAGAGGAGCTCGGCCAGCTCCTCGTCTGGGACGGGTTCCAGGTTGGCCATGATGCGCTCGTTGATGCGCTCGAGGTGTGGGCTAGTGAAAGTGCCCACCGCGAGGCCCTTCGAAATCAGCACCTGGCTGAGCGCCCTGGCCGTGGAGGTTTTGCCGTTGGTGCCGGTCACGTGCAGCACCGGC
Organism: Acidimicrobiaceae bacterium; assembly: GCA_027334785.1. Classification (GTDB taxonomy): domain Bacteria; phylum Actinomycetota; class Acidimicrobiia; order Acidimicrobiales; family Palsa-688; genus JAJZYO01. Next base: position 532 of record DAHWQF010000298.1, on the reverse strand, counting down.
TGGCAGTGCTCGGGGTTGCCGATCTTGTACATGAACTGGCGTACGCGTTCCAGGTTGGGCACCCGCAAGCGGGGGTCACCCAGCATGCGCTCAAGGTTTTGGTGGCGGTCTAGCCACGCCAGGGCTTCACCAAAGTTCATGCTGAAGTAGAGGTTGAGGTTGAGGTTGAGGGTTCGGAGGCTTGGAGGCGTGCCCTTCGCCCCGGAGGATGGCCCGGGCTGTCGGGGAGCCTCAGCTGGCTGCCCGCCTGCGGGTCTCTCTATGGACGACGTCGGCCCGCGGTACCAGGGTGGGTGCCACGCGCTCCAGGACTACGGAACGGTCGATCACGCACTTGCCGATGTCCGAGCGGCTCGGCAGGTCGTACATGACTTCCAAAAGCACCTCTTCCAAGATGGCTCGCAGGCCCCGTGCACCTGTGCCTCGCAACATGGCCTGCTCCGCGACCGCCTCGAGGGCGTCACGGGTCAACTCGAGTTCGACCCCGTCGAGCTCCAAGACCTTTCGATACTGCTTGAGCAGGGCGTTCTTG
>DAHWQF010000297.1 GCA_027334785.1 Acidimicrobiaceae bacterium | reverse complement strand
GTGACGGGCCACGCCGCCCTGGGCGGGGTCGCCGCTGGCCTGTGCGCGCTGCCGACCGTAGGCCTGGCCACCGGGGTCCTGCCCACCCCCGAGCGCCGCCTGCGCAAGGCCCTCGCTGCCGGGGTACTGCCCGCCCCGCCCAAGCGCCGCCTGCCGCCCCGGGCACCCCGTCCCCAGCGCACGGTGCGCGGCGGGCCGGACCACCCCGACCGCGTAGTGCCGGCCCAACCGGGCGACTGGCCCCTCGCCAGGCGTGCCTTCCTGGCCGGTTCGGCCATGGTGGTCGGCGTGGCCAGCCCCCACGGCGGGAGTGCCGAGCCCGGGGCGACACGCGCCCGGGCCGTGCCGTCCGACCTCACCGCCGACATCGGCCCGCTGGTCGGCACGGGGGCGGACGGCCAGCGCGTGCACGTCTCGGCGGCCCCCGAGGACGTGGGCGTGGCCGTGCTCGGCATCCCCGGCACCGGCAAGACCGCCCTGGTGCAGGCGCTGTGGGCCTGGAGCTGCCTGGAGCGGGCCCGGCCGTCGGCCAAGCCGGGCCGCCCCGGCGCCGACCAGGTGCTGGTCGCGTTCGAGACGAAAGGCGCTGGGCCGGGCGAGTGGGTCACCTGGGCCAAGGCGGTCGGGGTATGCCCCCTTGTCGTGTCCCTGGGCGACGGCTCCACTCCCGCCATCGACCTCTTCGCCGGGCCGGGGGGCGTGGCCGAGCGCGCCGGCCGGCTGGTCGACTCCATGGTGTACGCCTTCGGGGACCAGGCCATCCAGGGCCGCTCGACCGAGGCGCTCATGGCGGCGCTCTGCGGCGCCCTGGTCGCGAGCCCCGAGGCCCTCGACGCCGCCGCCCTGGCCGGGGCGGGCCGGTTGCGGGCCGCCCACTTGCTGCTCGGCGGGGAGGGCGACCCGGCCGCCGTGCGCCTGGCCGCCTCCCTGGCCATCGGCGGGGACGGCAGCGAGGAGCACGCCGATGCGCTGCGCCGCCTAGCCCCCCTCTTCGGCCAGGGGGTGTCGGCCTCGGTGCGCCGGGGCCTCACCGAGGCGGCCCGCAACAAGCTCGGCCTGTTGCGCGAGGCCGGGGACTGGTGGTCCCCAGAGCGCCGGCAGGTCACCTGGGACGACGTGATAGCCCACAGGGGGGTGGTGGTGCTCGTCACCTCGGGGGCCAAGGGGGCGCTCGGCCAGACGCTCTCCGCGATGCTCGCCTGGGCGTTGAGGGACTCGGTCGCCCGCCTGTGCGACAACTGGCAGGCCAAGGGCCGCTCGGTCGGCATCTTCGCCGACGAGCTGGCCAGCCTGGCCGGCACCAGCCCCGAGGTGGTCGCCTGGATGCGCAGCGAGGGCCGGAGCTTCGGGGTGCGCCCCGTGCTCGCCACGCAGTACCCCGAGCAGCTGGCGCCGGCGGTGCGTACGGCGCTGCTCAGCTTCGCCTCGACGGTGTGGTTCCGCCAGAACGTGCCCTCAGTCGTGGCCGAGGCCACGGCCTACCTGCAGATGGCCGGCGGGACCGCCGAATGGGTACCCGAGGACCTGGACGGCCTGCCCCCCTACAACGCCGTGCTCAGGGCGTCGTTCAAGGGGCGCGGCCTGGTCCCTGTGGTGATGTCCGTGCCGTACTTCGCCGGCGACAAGGCCGGCTTCGCCGCGCTGCAGGGCTACTGAACCGTTCCCTAAGGCGGGCCCAAGAAGCCTCGCCCTTCAGGGCGAGGCGGAGTCACCGCGGCTGAACCTCGATGTGGCTCCTCGCAGCGGGCGTCGATGTCCGTATTTGCGGGTATCGCCGCGCCGCGGTCTCTTGTCACTAATACCTGATATGATGCTCAGGGTGGAGCAGCTCACTCTTCGGCAAGAACGCCTGGCAAGCGGCCTGACGGCAGCTCAAATAGCGCATGCGGCAGGGACCTCGGAGTCCAACATCGCTGCTTATGAGCGAGGCGACAAGAACCCTAACCCTGCCACCTTGGAGCGGGTCTGCCATCTTCTCCGGGCAGGGGCCACCAGTCCGATCTTCATGAACAAGCTCATGACGGTGCCCGCCGCAGCAGCAGGGGTACGTCACGGGATAAGGCACGGCTGGTCGACTACCGACCTGCTCAGGGTCGTCAGGGAGTGCCTCTCGAACTCCCGCTGGGCCACCACAGAAGCGGACGTGGCTGCTTTCTTCTCGGCGCCGTCGACTACCGGGGACCGGCGCTGGGACGCGCTCCTGGCTGGTGTGGTCGAGGACCTGTGCCTCCGCTCCGGCCGCCCGGCACCGGCTTGGACCCGGGGGCATGCCTTGGGCACCTTCTGGTTCGTGAGCGACAACCGCGCTTTTGACGCCTACGCCTTGGCGCGCTCCCCGCTCTCACTGAAGATCCGCGGGGTGATGATCGACCCCGACAACTTGGTGTCGGTATGAGCAGCGCCAGAGTTAACGGGCCCTTGTTCGACAGGTCGACCATCGAAGGTCTCATTCGGGAACTGGGGGCCCGGTGCGCGGCGAGGGGTCTCAATGTCGAGATGTTCCTCGTTGGCGGTGCAGCGATGGTGCTGGCCTACTCCCGGGAACGGCTGACACGAGACCTCGACGCCATCTTCGAGCCCAAGATGGCCGTCTACGAGGAAGCCGGGCGACTGGCGGACGAGCGTGGGCTCCCTCGCGACTGGTTGAACGACGCCGTGAAAGGCCTCATGCCCAACAGGGCCGACGACGGCGAGCAGGTGCGCTTTTCCAGCGAGGGCATCTCTGTCGCGGTGGCTTCGCCTACCTACCTGTTCGCGATGAAAGCCGTGTCCGCTCGACCAGAAGATGACGGGGACGACCTGCTAGCCCTCGCTCGTGCCCTCGGGATAACCAGCGCTGAGCAGGCCTTCGCTGTCATGGAGCACTTTTACCGACCGGAACGACTAACGGCGAAGGCCTCGTTCTTTGTCCAGAGCCTGTTTGGCCCGGCCGGCGTCGTTCAAGACGAGCAGGCCCCCAAGCCTCGGCCGGGCCAGGTCTTCGTACGCGGCCATCTCCGGAACGGTCGACCTGTGGCTGGTTACTGGCGCGCGGCGCCGACGGGTACGCGGACGACCTGAGCTGGGGGCGGCGGTGGCCTCACGCTCAGTCGGGGAAGGCCGAGCCAGTGCTTGGTGCCTGTGCCTGCCACGTGATGTCGACGACGGGGGAGACCGCCAGCACGTTGCCCGGCACCCCCGCCGAGCCGCCCGCCGCCGTCGGGCACGCGTTGTTGGTGTCGACCGGGTAGCTCCGGTCGGTCGAGAGGAACGCCACGAAGCCAGCACTGACGCCTTGCGCGCTGGCCGAACCTATGTCCGTACCGCTCGGCGGGTAGACCTGCGTGCCGGGGTCAGCGTAGGGCCACGGCCCGCTCGGGCTGAGCGAGCTCGGCTGCGGCGAGGTCGGCGAGCAGACGTACAGGTAGTAGTCCTCGCCGGACGGGAGCGGAGCGAGGTTCGTGGCGCCGCCTTGGAGGACGGCGATCTCGTAGGGGGTGGCGTCAGCCGACGGGCTTTGGTTGGCCCAGGTCTGGCCGCCGTACATGACCGACAAGCTCACCTGCGGGGCCGTGGCCCACGTCACGTTCACGGGGGGCGACCAGTCCCCGGCGTAGCGGGCCCCGTACGTGCCGACGGTCGCGGTCTGCGGGCAATGAGCGAAGCTCCCCGGTGCGTCGTCGGAGAGGAACGCGACGAACTGCGCCGTGCCCTCGACGCCCGACGACGACGAGGCGCTGCCCGAGCCCTCCTGGCCCGGGAGCGGCAGTGTGGCCTCGGCCAGGTAGGGGCTCTGGCCCCCCGCCACTTGCAGCCAGCTCGTGCCCGACCTGGCGCAGATGTACAGGTACTTCGCCCCGTCGGGGTTGGAGTAGGCCGCGTAGAGGCTCACCGGCTGGCCCGGCGCCTGCTGGGTCAGGCTGGCGGTGAGGGCCACCGACGGCGGCGTGAAGGTCGGCCCCTGCCAAGTGACCTCGAGCACCGGCGTCGGGTCGGCGAGCTTCTGGCCGTCGACGCTGGTCATGTAGAGCGGCTGGCCCGAGGACGACAACGGCGGGCAGAAATAGAGGCTGTTGGCGGCACTGCCTGGCAGCGTGGCCGAGCTCGGTGCCACGAAGCCGAAGAACTTGAACGTCCAGTCCTGGCCTTGGGGCGGCGTGTACTGGACGTTGGGTGCCGTCAGGACCTGGGTGGCCTGGCCGTGGAAGTAGAAAGGGCCGCCGGTGTAATTACTGGGCGGCACGGCGCAGATGTACTCGTTGTCGGAGAGGAAGTTGCTCTCGTCCAGCGTGCCCAGCTGGCAGTTGTCGGTGGTGATGCAGGTTTGGACGTCGATCTGCGTGCCAGACGGCACCGCGAACGCGTTGGTGGCGTACGGCGTGCCTGTGGTCGGGTTCTGTGCGTCGATAGCCATGGTGGGCGGCGCCGTGTTGAGGACGATGGCGCCGGCCGCAGCCTGGAGCAGGAGTTGCGGCGTCGCACCGGGGCTCGACTGGCCGAAGAGCTGGAAATCGTAGAAGAGGGTCTCAGTGCCGGCGGGGGCGGCGGTGGGCGTCGTCACGGACCATTCATTTGTGCTGGTCGCTGAAGTGTAGTTAGGACTATCAAGGTGCTCACACCCGTCGTCCGTCGGTGGGTTGCCGGGGCCCAACGTGTCGCATTGCGGGCTCCAGCCGTACCACAACTCTAAATAGATATCACCAGGGGATGAGGGGCCGTAAACCTTTTGCACCAGGTCGCCAAATGTGACCGCATTGCCCACGGTTGTATATCCCACCGGGTCCACCCAGGCCTGGAAGGTCGCCGGCTGGCCGACGACGATCTGGAACGGGCCGGCGCTGCTCGACTCAGAGGCGCGCAGGTCGTAGCTGGCGCTCTGTGGGC
>DAHWQF010000296.1 GCA_027334785.1 Acidimicrobiaceae bacterium | reverse complement strand
TGCGCTCGTCCTCAACTTCGAAGCCCTGCCAGCGGAAGGCGGGCACGAGCCGGCGGGACTCTCGGCGCTCTCGGGCCCGGACGAGACCGTGCTCAACAACGAGCGCCGCGCATACCTCGTCGCCGCGGTTGACCACCTCCCGGAGCGCTTGAGGCGAGTGGTGCTCGGCTACTTCTTCGAGGAGCTCCCCATGGCCGAGCTGGCCGAGGAGCTCGGCGTGACCGACTCCCGCATCTCCCAGATGCGCGCTGAGGCCTTGGAGCTGCTCCGCGACGCGATTAACGCGCAGCTGGACCCTGACCTCGTCGCGCCAGACCACACGGGCCGCGTGGCCAAGCGCCGGGCCGCCTACTTCGCTTCCGTCGCCTCCCACGACGATTACCGCCGGCGCCTTTCGGCCGATGCAGGCCAGCTCACGAGCCTGGTCCAGCCCCGCGAGCCCGTCGCTGCGCTGGCGTAGACCGCTCCTGCTCAGCTAATCCGCAGACCTGCCGATCTTCGGAACATGGCCCTGTCTCCTGTGCTCGTCGACGGGGGCGCCACCAACACCACCAAACTCATCTCGCCCCCCGGCCCGTTCCAGGTGGTATTGGTCCAGCCCGACGGTTACCCCCACGTAGCCGCCTTTTCCGAGGTAATAGAAGCCGTCGTGTGGGCCTTGCGGTCCCTCGGCGCGGAGGTCACCTTCGCCGTCAACCGGCTTGCCGTACCCGGACCAACCCCCATCCTCTTCGGTGCCAACCTCCTCCAGGCGCAAGAGGTCGACCTGCTGCCGCCCGGGACCATCATCTACAACCTCGAACAAGTCTCCGAGTCGTCCCCTTGGTGCACCCCGCACTACCTGAGCGCTCTCCGCCGCTGCACGGTATGGGACTACAGCGCGCGAAACGTCGCTTCGCTAGCTCGCATGGGGGTCGCCGGCGCGCTACACGTACCGATCGGGTACGTCCCCCAACTCACTCGCATCCAACCTGCAGCCATAGAGGACATCGACGTATTGTTCTATGGCTCCATGAACGAGCGCCGCTCCCGGGTAATTACCCAGCTGCGCGACCTTGGCCTCAACGCTTACGCCGTCTTCGGCGTTTACGGCCAAACAAGGGACGAGCTCATCTCGCGCTCCAAGATCGTAGTCAACATTCATTACTACGAAACGAGCATCTTCGAGCTCGTGCGGGTCAGCTACCTCCTGGCCAACCGCAAAGCAGTTGTGGCTGAGCGCAGTACCGGCACCGAAATAGACCCGGACCTAATGGGCGCCGTACAGTTCTCAACCTACGACCAATTGGCGGCCACGTGCGCAGAACTGGCACAGGACGATAACGCACGACGCGTCCTCTCCGAGAGAGGCTTCCGCATAATGTCCCATCGCCACGAGGCCAACTTCCTCTCATCGGCTCTCGAGACAAGCACGTCACAGGAGAAGGAGTTCGCCAACAAATGATCGCCTTCGGCGTGTGTGTAGGCAACGAAGAGACCTACAGGCGCTATGCCATGCCGACCATCTCGCGCCTGGCAGAGCACGACAGCATCCTGCTTTCCAGCCGCAATAATTCGTCGATATCCGAGGCCTACAACGAGATGCTGGAGTACCTAGGCTGCAATGACGCGCTCGAAGCGCTGATCTTGCTGCACGAAGACGTCGAGTTGAGCGACCCGAAACTGCTCGACAAGGTCCGTGAAGCGCTCCAGGACGAATCCGTGGGGCTGCTTGGCGTGATCGGCGCCAAAGGAGTGACAAGCCTGCGCTGGTGGGAAGCTACGGGCATGGGGAGCTGTCATGAGACGAGAGGGTTTATCGACTATGGAGGCGGGACTCACGCCGTCGACGCGATCGACGGGCTAATCATGGCCCTCTCGCCCTGGGCGGTCCGCCATGTGGCCTTTGATGCTTCCAATTTTCGCGGCTTTCACGGCTATGACGTGGACTATTCGTTTAGCATCCGGGAAGCTGGGCGCCGCGTCATCGTCACAGATATCGACCTGTTCCACCACACGAAGGGTGGTTACGGTGATTCTTTGCAATTTCAGCAAAGCGACGCAGCGTTTCAGGAGAAATGGATGAGGCAAAGCCCCGTCAAACTTTATGAGCGCGATGACGGACAAGATCATCGCCACCCCAGCACGGGCCCGATTAGCACTCCTCAAGACAAAGCGCCCGTAAGGATCGACTTGGGCGGTGGAAAGATCCCAAGATCAGGATGGGTCAACCTCGACCCAGTGCATGGTTCCGGCGAATGGCGCCGCGCGGCACAGCAAGTACCCTGGCCCGCCGAATCCAACAGCATTTCTGAGATTTACTCGAGCCACATGATGGAGCATATTCCGGCCGGTATGGAAAGAATCACTGTGATGAACGAGGCTTGGAGAACTCTGATCCCCGGGGGGCCATTCGAGATCCGGGTGCCGCTGTTCCCGCGTTGGGAGGCCATTGCCGACCCAACGCACGTGTCGTTTTGGGTCCCGCAATCGTTCCTCTACTTTACGGGTCAGATTGCAGCCGACGCCGATTATGGAATAAAGCTTTGGGAGCTCGAGAACGTCATAGTCCACGACGGCTGGGAGCTACGAGCAATCCTCCGAAAGCCGAGACCGTGAGCAAGCGACGACCGTGCCGGCCAACCACGAAGGGAGCCCGCAGTCAAGCGGGAGACATGACCCCCACTAAAACCGATCAGTCCCCCGCTCCTCCCGTACTCCTCTCGGCTTGCCTCATCGTAAAAGACGAGACAGCCGTACTGCCGGACTGCTTGCAATCGCTCCACCACGTTGTGGACGAGGTGGTCGTATACGACACGGGCTCGAGTGATCGCACAGTCGCGCTGGCGCGCCGAGCCGGGGCATGGGTGTACGAAGGCTACTGGGACGACGACTTTGCACGCGCCCGCAACGCCGCTCTCGAGCACTGCCAGGGTGAGTGGATCCTTTGGATAGACGCCGACGAGCGATTCGTCTGTAACGACGTCCGAGCCTTGCGGGGAACCCTTGAACGGCTGAGCTCGGCCGGGAACCTCGATGCATTGCTCGTCGACATATACAACATGGCGGGCGACGGCTCCGTGCTCGGCAATGTGCACCGCGCCTTCAGGCTCTTCCGAAAAGAAACCTGCTGCTGGTACGGTGCGCTCCATGAGCAGGTCGACCTTCGGCCTGAACTGGTCGGCCCTCGCATCGTCCAGGCCGCCCCCTTGGTCGGTGCACGTATCGATCACGTTGGCTACACCGACGAGATAGTACGAGAGCGTAACAAGCTCGAGCGTAACCTCCGGCTGGCGACGGCGGAGCTCGAGCGCACGCCGCGGCCAGGAGAAGAGGGCATACCCGAGTTCAACATGGCACGGGCACTATCGGCAGCCGGGCGGCCCGAGGAGGCACAAGGCTACTACGAGAAGGCGATGCGCCTTGTGCGCAAGGGCGTACCGTTCCGTGCGGTGCTGTTCCACATGGTGCAAAACCTAGCGCCGCTCGGGCGCTACGAGGACATTGCCCGCTACGCACGTACCCTCAAGGACAGTTCGACCGACAGCGCCATGGCTGACTTCTTCGAGGCCGTCGCGCTCCGACGCCTAGGACACCTCGATGACGCACTGGCTCTCCTTCGGGGCGTCAAAGCCCTTCAGACCGAAGACGGTTTCGCCCTGCCGGAAGCGACCTTGCACGCCGAGCTCGCTGGTGCGCTCGTGGAGGCGGGCCACGAGGAGGAGGCTGCATCGGTCCTTCTCGCCTTGCTGAGGGAGGGCCCCACCCTCCTCGCAATGACTTCCGCCCTAAAACTCTTTGCCGGCATTGGGCGTCCTCCGCAAGATCTAGCTGCCGCGCTTCCCGAAGGCCGCCTCGAAGAGGTGGGCGCCGCCCTCATCTTGGTGCCTCCCGTAGTAGCGGCCCCGGTTGCCGAGGCCCTCTACGACCGTCTCGGGCCGCGCCCGCAACTGCTCGCGGCGGCGGTGAAAATTGCCCCCCGCCTTCCTGTCCTGCAAGCCCTCGAGTGGTCGGCACGCCTGCGTTCTATCGGGATGGACGAGGCCTGCCCGCTCATCGCCCAGGCACACACCTCTGTTCTCGAGCCGCGCGACCGCCTCCGGGCAGCCCTTACGGCTCATGCGGCCTTCGCCGACAAGGCGGCTGCCTCCCTGGCAATAGCGCTCGCCCCCGGCATCCGCGAGGCCGACCTGGCCGCCGCTATCAAAGAGGTAAACGCCCTCTGCCCGACCCTCACGAGTGCCTTCGCCCACGCGGCCTCTGGCCCGGGCGCGCCTAGCGCTGGGGACGTGGGTACGCCTGAAGGACGCCGGTGCGCGGTTGCCGTTGGGCTCGCCTCGCTCGGCGACAACGCCTTCGCGCAACCAAGCGCGCAATCGGAGAACGCGCCAGGCGCCGCGCAGGGACAGCACGGGCAAGTTGCTCAGCTCGCGGCGGTCGGCGCCGATCCAAGCTAAGGCCCGGCGCTCCCGCCGGGAGGAAAGCAAACAGGGAACCCACGGAAGGGTGCCCTCTGACCCCATGGAGGAAAAATGGGTCTCGATATCGTTACCAACATAATGGCCGACCAGGCGTCCAACGACCTGTCGACCAACCAGGCCAACATGCAGAACAGCTTGCAGCAGCTGTCCTCTGGCTACCGCATCAATACCGCTGCAAACGACGCTTCCGGCCTCGTCATCAGCCAGCACTTGCAGGCACAGATCGGCGCCTTCCAACAGGCCCAGTCCAACACGCAAGCCGGCATCAACGTCGTGCAGACGGCCGACGGCGCCCTCAACGAGGTGAGCACCATCCTCCAGAGGATCAACACCCTGGCCGTAGAGTCACAGAACTCGAGCGCCACTGACTCGACAGCCCAGCAGGCCGCCCAGTCCGAGGTCAACCA
>DAHWQF010000295.1:3687-4885 GCA_027334785.1 Acidimicrobiaceae bacterium | reverse complement strand
CAACGTCCCGTTGCTCACGGTGGTGGACACCTCTGGCTTCATGCCGGGGAGGGACCTCGAGTGGCGGGGGATCATCCGCCACGGGGCCGAGCTCGTGTTCGCGTACGCCGAGGCCACCGTCCCCCGCGTATGCCTGGTTGTCCGCAAGGCCTATGGCGGGGCCTACATAGTCATGGACTCGAAGGGGATGGGCAACGACGTCTGTATCGCCTGGCCGAGCGCCGAGCTGGCTGTGATGGGGGCCGAGGGGGCCGTCAACATCGTGCACCGCCGCGCTGCCCCAGAGCAACGGGCCAGGCTCGTCGCAGAGTACGAAAGGGCGTTCCTCAACCCGTACGTGGCGGCCGAGCGGGGCTATGTGGACATGGTCATAGACCCGGCCGATACCAGGCGGGTGCTGGCCGGGTGCTTCCGGGCGCTCTCCACTAAGCGCGAGCGCCTTGTTGCCCGCAAGCACGGCAACACCCCACTTTGAACTGCGGGCGGCGCCTAAGTCTCAAGCAGGCCGAAGGTTGGGGTGGATAAGGTCCTTTGGCCCTATAGCCACCTAAGGCTCTCATGTAACTTTAGTAGTGGAAGACCAAAGGCCCAAGGGCTGGTGGTCTTTTTCAGTTAAATCCCTAACCTGAGAAAGACATGAGAGCGGACGAACTGATTGGTGAGATCTCACACGAGCTAAAACCTGTTGTAACGCGTGCACCGAGAGCCCAGCCGGCAACAATATGAGCAAAGCAAAAATGAGCAGCGAGGTTGGCGAAGACCGTGTGAGCGGGCAGGGCTGGCTCCTCGTCGTCACTTGCGCCGCGCAGTTCATGGTCATCTTGGACCTCTCGATCGTCAATGTTGCGCTGCCTTCGATCCAGTCCAGCCTCCACTTCTCGAGCGTCGAGCTGCAGTGGGTGGTGGACGCCTATTCGATCGTCTTCGCCGGCTTTTTGATGTTGGCCGGGCGGGCCACGGACTTTTTCGGCCAGAGGAGGACGTTCGTGGCCGCGCTTGGCCTGTTCTCCGTCACATCATTGGTCGGCGGCCTTTCCGTGAACGACCAGATGCTGACGGTCGCCCGCGGCTTCCAGGGCCTGAGCGGAGCGATGATGGCTGCTGCCTCGCTCGCGATCATAACCTCGTCGTTCCCCGAAGGACCCGCCCGGCACCGGGCCATCGGGCTCTGGGGGGCCATGAACGGTGCTGGCGGCGC
>DAHWQF010000295.1:0-3087 GCA_027334785.1 Acidimicrobiaceae bacterium | reverse complement strand
CATCGGCCCGAGCGGTAGCGCGCTCGGCTACGTGGTGCTGCCTGGCGTGCTCACAGCCACCGGCATCGGTTTATCGGTCGTACCCTCGACGATTTTCGCCACCCAAGGGGCTGGGGCGGGACAGGCGGGGCTCGCGTCCGGGCTCGTCAACACTTCCCGCCAGGTGGGCGCGGGAGTCGGCCTGGCCCTGCTCGCCACTCTCGCGACCCAGGTCACAAGCGCGGCAGTGGGCCGTAACGTGCCCGTGCCGCAGGCGCTCACCGACGGGTTCCGCCTCGCTTATGTCGTAGGGGCTGGTTTCGTAGCGCTCGCGATCGTTGCCACGCTCGCCTTGGCCGGCAAGCATGTCCCTTCCCCCGCGGGCCACCACCTGCGTGTCCCGGCGAGCGCCCTGCTCGTTGTGGGGTGCTTCGCGGCCGTGGACTTCGGGGCAGCAGGCGGGCAAGGCGCGTTGATCGGTGCGTACAAGACGCGAGGGGCGTACAGCTTCGTGTCGGCGCCCGGCCTGCACCCCCCCAAGGTGAAGGCGGTAACCCCGACGGCCAGTTCCGAACTGGCGCCAGGCTACATACTGGTGGCCAACTTCTATGACATAAGCGACCCGCCCATGACCGGTCAGAGCGGCCCCCTCATATTGAACAATGAACTTCAGCCGGTGTGGTTCCAACCGTTGCCGAAAGACGTCGTCGCTTCCAACCTTGAAGCGCAGACCTACAGAGGCCAGCCGGTGCTCTCCTGGTGGCAGGGCACCGTCTCGAGCTCAGGTGAGACTGAGACGGGCGAGGACGTGATCGTCAACCAGCACTACCAGACCATGGCAACTTTGAAAGGCGAGGACGGCTGGGTGCTCACGATGCACGAGATGCTGATCAGCGGCGACGACGCGTGGGTCACGGCTAACAAGACCATACGCATGAACCTCTCCAAGTACGGCGGCTCAGTCGACGGCGTGCTCGACGACTCGGCCGTGCAGGAGTACGAGATCTCTACCGGCAAGTTGCTGTATACGTGGGACGCGCTCACCCACATCCCCCTTGGCGACTCTGAAGCAACAATGCCGAGCAACGGCTTCCCGTGGGACGCCTACCACGTTAACTCGATCAGCCTGGTCGGCACCAAGGAGTTCCTCGCTTCCATGCGCAACACGTGGGCCGCTTACCTGGTCAACGAGAAGACGGGCGCTGTCATCTGGCAGCTCGGCGGCAAGCACTCGAGCTTCGAGGTCCCAAAAGCGGCCTCGTTCCAGTGGCAGCACGATGTCAAGTGGGACGGTGCCTCGGTGGTCACGATGTACGACGACGACTGCTGCCAGCTGACCAGTGGTGGCACCTACGTGCCTCCCGTCGGGCCGTCGCGGGGCCTTGAGCTCCGGCTCGACATGGCGACCCACACCGTGTCAGTAATGGCGCAGTACATCTATGCGAGAGGCTATGACGCGGCCTACATGGGTGATATGCAGGTCCTGGCCAACGGCAACGTCCTTATTGGTTGGGGCTCACAGCCGAATTTCACCGAGTACTCGAAGTCGGGCAAGCTCCTTTTGGACGGCTTGCTCCCGGGCAGCGACTTGAGCTACCGAGCGACGCTCGCCCACTGGGTGGGCTTGCCGCTCTACCCACCCAAGGGTGCTGCTCGTTCTGGGGCGGGCACCACGACCGTCTATGCCAGCTGGGACGGCGCCACGGCGGTCTCGTCTTGGAAGGTACTGGCCGGCAGCAGTGCTAGAGACCTCGCGGCGGTAGCAAGCGCCCCGAAGAGCGGCTTCGAAACGGACATCCCCGTGAAAGGAAGCCCGCGCCTATTGGAGGTCGAAGCGCTCAACTCCAAAGGCCAGGTCATCGGGACCTCTAGGACCTTCAGCGCCGCACCGAGCAGGGCAAAGGGTTAGGAGTAACATAGTTCTGGTGGCCGGGCCAAAGTTGCCAGGCGAGTGCTAGTACGCGCTCGCAGCGCTCGTCGCAGGTGGGAGGGCGGTGCACCCGAAGCAAGGTGGCTTCCCCTTGAAGTAAGCAGGTACCGACGGTGAGTCGGTCGGAGGGTTGGTCGGGAGGAGCAGGGGAGGCCGGGGCGCCTGGTCGAAGTTGAAGTCGTACAAGAGGTTGCCGAGGAGGGGTTCGTCCTCGCGCACGTCGGGGCGAGGGTCGGGCCGGCCGTCGGTACGCGGGTTGAGCCGGGCACCGCCCAAGAAATCATCCTCGATGAACTTCAAGTAGGCGTCGCTCGAAAGTACCTGGTGGTCGATGTAACCACGACGGGCATAGGGAGAGATCACGATGCTCGGGACGCGCAGGCCGTAGCCGTTGGCGTCGACTTCGGGAGGCACCACGTTGTCGTAAAAACCGCCCCAGTCGTCCCAGGCCAAGAAGATCGCCGTCGAAGGCCAGTCCGGGCTTTCCATTACCGCGTTGACGAGGGCTGTGACGTACGCCTGGCCCTGGTGGACGCTGGAGGGAGGGTGCTCACTGTCGGCTCGCGACGGCGTCACCCACGACACGGCGGGGAGCGTCCCGCTCCTGGCGGCGTTCAAGAAGGCAGACACCGGCTTGATGTTGCTCAACTGGTGGTCCTGGTGGACATCTTCGAAGAGCGGGAGCGGGTTCCAGATGCCGGCGGTCCGGTACGACTGGGGAACCGGTGGGCAGGTCAGGGCAGAGTCGTTGGCGCAGTCGGGTTGTTGGCCGGTCTGGATGTAGTAGGCCCAGCTCACCTTGTAGCGGGCGAGGAGCCAGGTGATATCGGTCCACGCCAGGTCGACGGTCACCTTGCCTGTCGCCAGCTCTTGGCTGACCGCGCCGTTGAAGCGGAGCACCCCGTATGGCCCGATGATGTTGTTCACACAGCTAGAAGGCGACAGGTTGGCGCAGCGCGCGGACCAGCCCGAGACCAGGTAGAGGTGGTCCGGTTCGGACCAAGAGCTGACAGGCTCGAACATGTGGTCATCGAGCACGAAGTTGCGGGCGTAGGTCCAGTAGTTGGGAATTTCGGCCTGAGTGTGGTAGCCGATCACGTCGGGCACCCGGCTGTTTGTGACCAGGCATGCTGGGTCCACAGGGTCGTTGCAGCGGGGCGCGAGGCGCTGCTCCCTGA
>DAHWQF010000294.1 GCA_027334785.1 Acidimicrobiaceae bacterium | reverse complement strand
ACCTCGAGGCTGTTGAGCGCGCTGCGGGCGTCGCCCTCGGCCAGGCGGGCGAGCGCTGTGATAGCGTCATCGTCGGCCGAGGCATCCTCGCGCTCGAGGGCACGGCGCAGCAAGACCACCAGATCCGGCTCCGACAACCGATCCAGGCGGAACAAGCTGCTGCGCGAAAGCAGCGGCCCGTTAACGGAAAAAAACGGGTTCTCCGTGGTCGCCCCGATGAAAACCAGCTCTCCGGATTCGACCGAAGGCAGGAGGGCGTCTTGCTGCGCCCGGTTGAAACGGTGCACTTCGTCGAGGAACAGCACGGTCCCCCGCCCTTCTACTGCGAGCAGGTTCCTCGCCGTCTCGACCGTCTCCCTCACGTCCTTCACGCCGGCAGCCACCGCCGACATGGAGACGAACGATTTTTTGGTGGCGCCGGCCACGAGCTTCGCGAGCGTGGTCTTGCCCGAGCCTGGCGGGCCCCAGAGCACCGCCGAAGAAAGCCGGTCGGCTTCGATGAGGGCCCTGAGCGGCCGGCCTGGCCCGAGCAGGTGCCGCTGGCCCACCATCTCGTCGAGCGACCGGGGCCGCATGCGCGCCGCCAAAGGACCGTGCGCGGCCAGCCGGCGCTCGAGCGCCGCCTGAAACAGGTCCGCCCGCTCAGCCACTTAGACCAGCAACCGACACCAGCCCGGCCGACGCCAGCTGAGCGCCGGCCTGCGCTCCCTCGGACACCCCGATCGCCAACTGATATCAGCCGGCGGAGCGCCGGCCCGCGCCCGCGCGCTCGCGCGCCGGACCGCGGCTGCCGTTGCCGGCACCGGGTAGCGCGCGGTAGGCGTCGTACACACTGTCCACCCTCTTCAAAGCACCGAGCACAGACTCCAGGTGGGCCGGGTCGGCCAACTCGAACTCGAAGCGCATCTTGCTCACCCGGTCGGCCCCGGTGTGGGTCTCGCTCCGGAGGATGTTCAAGTGGTGGTCCGAGAGCACCTTCCAGATGTCAACGCCGAGGCGGGTACGGTCGAGCGCCTTGATCTCGAGCGCCGCCAGGAAGCTGCCGGGGCGGTCGCGGTCCCACTCGACCTCTATCAACCTGCCGACCTCGGTCGCCGCCAGGGCCGCCGCGTTGGCACAGTCGCTCCGGTGGACGCTTACGCCTCGGCCCCGGGTCACAAAGCCGATGACCTCGTCTCCCGGCACCGGGGTGCAGCAACGGGCGAGGCGCACCATCACGTCGTCGAGGCCCTCCACGTGCAGGCCGATCCCCTGCTGGCTCGGCCGGCGGGGCTGGCGAACCGTAGAGGGTAATTGCATGTCCTGCTCGTCCGCGCAGTTCCCGCGTCAGGCGCTGGGAGACCGCCTGGCCAGAGACGTGGCCCTCCCCAACGGCCGCGCACAGGGCGTCGAGGTCGGCGTAGTGGAGGGACTCGCCGACCCGCTTCATGGCGTCGGACCCCATCAGCTTTTGCGCCGGCAGCCCCTCCTTGCGGAGCGCCTTTACCAGTTCCTCCCGGCCGGTATCCATGGCATCTTCTCGGCGCTCACGGCTGAACCATTGGCGGATCTTGTTGCGCGCCCTCGGCGTCACGACGATGCTCAGCCAGTCGCGGCTCGGGCCGGCGGAGGGGACCTTGGACGTGAAGATCTCGACGCTGTCGCCGGAAGTGAGCTTGGAGTCGAGCGGGACCAACCGCCCGTTTACCTTGGCCCCGATGCAGCGGTGGCCGACCTCGGTGTGGATGGAGTAGGCGAAGTCGACCGGGGTAGCCCCGACGGGCAGGGCAACCACGTCGCCCTTGGGGGTGAAAACGAAAACCTCGTCGCTTTCGAGGTCTAGCTTCAGGCCCTCCAAGAACTCGGCAGGGTCGGTGCTTTCAACCGACCAGTCGACTATCCGCTGGAGCCAAGCGATGTCCGAGGCTGAGGCATTTTCCTTGTAGCCCCAGTGCGAAGCGATGCCCCGTTCGGCGCGGTTGTGCATCTCCCAGGTCCGGATCTGCACTTCGAGCGGCTTGCCTTGCGGCCCTACCACGGTCGTATGGAGCGACTGGTAGAGGTTGAACTTGGGCGTGTTTATGTAATCCTTGAACCTCCCGAGCACCGGCGCCCAGGTGCCGTGGATGGCGCCGAGTGCCGCCCAGCAGTCCTTCACCGAACCGACGATCACCCTGACCCCCATGAGGTCGTAGATCTCGTCGAACTCCTTATTTTTCAAGACCATCTTCTCGTAGATGGAGTACAGGTGCTTGGGCCGGCCTGTCACGGTCGCTTCTATGCGCGCCGCCGAGAGGCGCTCCTGCACCTGCTCGATCACCTGGGCTAGGTACAGCTCACGCTCAGGGGCGCGCGCAGCCACCATCTGCTCGATCTGGGCGTACCGGCGGGGGTGCAGGGTGGCGAAGGCGAGGTCCTCGAGCTGCCACTTGATGTCCGCGATCCCGAAGCGGTGAGCGAGCGGGGCGTAGATGTCGAGGGTTTCCTGGGCGGTCCGCTTCTGGCTGGCCTCCGGCATGGCTGCCAGCGTCCTCATGTTGTGGAGCCGGTCGGCCAGCTTGATGAGGATCACTCGGGGGTCCTTGGCCATGGCGACCAGCATCTTGCGCATGGTCGCGGCCTGCGCCGCTGCCCGGGAGTCGAAGCTGACGCGCTCGAGCTTGGTCACCCCGTCCACGATCTGAGCGACCACGGGCCCGAAGCCGGCCTCGATGTCCTCGAGCGAGACGGCGGTGTCCTCCACCGCGTCGTGCAGAAGTGCAGCCGCCAGGGTGACGTCGTCCATCCCGAGGCTAGCGAGCACCGTCGCCACCGCCAGGGGGTGGGATATGAACGGCTCGCCTGAACGGCGGAACTGACCCTCGTGCGCCTTGTCTGCCACCTCGTAGGCACGCACGACGAGGTTCGGGTCACCCTTCTGGTGACGCTCCCGGTAAGCGGCTAGGAGCGGGGCGAGCGCCTCGGACGCGGCAGGTTGCCGTCGCCACGGCAGCACCCGTTCGACGGTGGCGGCGGCTCGTGCCCGCGGGCCGCGCTCGGTGACGGTCATCACGTCCACGGCTCTACACCTTCACCAGGGCCTCAACCTCGATCCCGGCCAGTTTCGCACGTCCAGCCAGGAAGGAGAGCTCGAGGACGCAGCCGAAGCCGACCGCCCGGGCGCCGAGCTCGTCGACGAGCCTCGCGGTCGCCGACGCGGTGCCCCCCGTGGCCAGCACGTCATCGACCACGAGCACCTTTTCCCCGGGCGAAATGGCGTCCTTGTGGACCTCCAAGGTGTCGGTCCCGTACTCGAGCTCATAGGTGTAGGAGTACACGTCTCCTGGGAGCTTGCCCTTCTTGCGGACAGGCACGAAGCCTGCCCCTAAGTGGTAGGCGACCGGCGCCGCGATGATGAAACCTCGGGCCTCGACGCCTAGGACCTTTGCAACCCCCTCACCGGCGAAGCGCCCAGCTAGTGCTTCCACGCAATAGGAAAAGCCGGCGGGGTCAGCGAGCAGGGGAGTTATGTCTTTGAAGACAACCCCAGGCCGCGGGAAGTCGGGTACGTCTCTTATGAGGTCTTTGACCAGCGCCAGGCCCTGCTCCATAGACCCAGCGTACTACCGGCATACTCGCTGGCCAGTACCCGGGCGGGTACCGGGGGGCTCGGCGCCGGGGGCCGCCACCGACGGCCTCTAACGCCGGCGGGGGACCTTCTTCTTTGGGCGAGGCCGGGCGGGCACCTGCCGCCCCCCGGAGGCCCTGGCAGGAGCCGATGCGGGTGACGGCGAGCCAGCGCCGGCGTCCCCCCCTGCGCCGGCACCGGTCCCGCCTGCTCTCCCCCTGCCTGGCCTGTTATCGCTCGTCCCGAGGGCCCCGCCGTTCGAACCGATGCCTCCACCTACCGTCGTCACCGCGCCCACCTCCGTGGAGGTGACGGGTCCGCTGCCGTACTCTGGCTGGAAGGCCTGGTCGGGTCCCGGCTCCCCGCTTGTCACCGCCGGCGTCTCGGGCGGGCCGGGGCTGTCTGCTCCCTGCCACGCTCCGGGTACCTTGGCGCCCGAACCGACAGGTGCAACCGTACCCCTGGCCACCGTGTCCCGGTCCCGCGCTAGCTTCGAGCCGACCAGCGAACCTCCCGCGACCGTGGCCGGGGTGAGCACTTGTCGGGCCTGGGGGTAAGCGGCGAGGCGACGGCGGATTACGACATAGCGAGGCTCGCGCTCTTTCAGGAGGGCGAGCACTGGAGAAGCGATGAATATCGAGGAGTAGGCGCCGCTCACGAGCCCGATAAATAGGGCAAGGCCGAAGGCGTTGAGCGCCGAAGCCCCGAGCACCCATGAACCTATGACCAAGATGCAGAACACCGGCATGACAGCGACGAACGAGGTGTTTATCGAGCGAGCGAGGACCTGGTTCATCGACAGGTTGACGACGTCGGTATAGGTCACGCGGTTGGTAGAAGCCAGGCCGCGCGTGTTTTCTTTTATCTTGTCGAAGACCACGATCGTGTCGTAGATGCTGTAGCCGAGCACGGTCAGGAAGGCGATCACCGTGTCGGGGCTCACCTGGAACCCCGAAAGGGCATATATCCCCACGGTCACGAGCATGTCGTGCAGGAGGGCGACCAGCGCGCCAATGGCCATCTTCGCCTCGAAATAAACCGAGATGGCGAGCGTGATCAGCACGAGGAAGACGACCACGGCCTCGACCGCCTTCTTGGTAATGACGCCGCCCCAGGAAGGGCCGACCGCGGTCAAGTTGACCTTGTCGACCGTGACGTGGGCGATACTGGCCAGCTCGTGGGTCACTTTGTCCACCAAGCTCTTGTTGCTGGTGAGCGAGGACGGTGCCTCGACCGAGATCTCGGTCTTACCCGACGCCCGGTTGGTGAGCTGGGTGATGGTGGACTTGTTGAGCACCGGGCT
>DAHWQF010000293.1 GCA_027334785.1 Acidimicrobiaceae bacterium | reverse complement strand
GGTGGCTGACCACCTTGTGGACGGGGAGTTGTCCATTGGCGACTATGTCCTGGCCGGCGGGGAGGCGGCGGCAGTGGTGGTGGTGGAAGCGGTCGCACGCCTCGTCCCCGGCATTATGGGCAACCTGGCCTCTAGTGAAGAAGAGAGCTTCAGCGAGGGCCTTTTGGAGTACCCCCAGTACACGAGGCCTGCCGAGTTTAGGGGGTGGACGGTTCCCGAAGTGCTGCTTTCGGGCGACCACCAACGCGTGGCCCGGTGGAGGCGCGCCGCCGCCATTGCCCGGACCCTGGAGCGCCGGCCCGACCTGATCGCCGCGGCGGGCGGCCTTTCCAGCGAGGACCAGGCGTTGCTCACGGAGATGGGCTTCGATCAGGTAACGTGTGCGGGCTATGGGCCCGACCGACCTGATTGACGCTGAGAGCCTGCGCGACGACATACCCGAGTTCGCCCCCGGGGACACGGTGAGGGTCCACGTACGGGTCGTGGAGGGGAACCGGGAGCGGGTCCAGGCTTTTCAGGGCGCGGTCATAGCCCGGCGGGGCTCGGGGGTGCGCGAGACGTTCACGGTGCGCAAGCTGAGCTCGGGTGTCGGCGTTGAGCGGACGTGGCCGGTGCACTCGCCGGCGGTGGCCAAGATCGAGGTGGTTACCCAGGGCGACGTGCACAGGGCCAAGCTTTACTACCTGCGCCAACGCACCGGGAAGGCCGCCAAGATCAAGGAGAAGCGCGCGCCTGCGAAGGCCTGAGGCCGCGCGAGCTTCGCCGGCGGTACCCGAGTGGTCGGCCGTTGAGTACCCAGATCAGCCCGGGCGCCGTACGATTAACTGAGGAAACCTACCCGGGGAGTGATGTCATGAGCGCCGAGGACCTCGAACGCTACGAGACCGAGATCGAGCTGGCGCTCTTCCAGGAGTACCGCGCCGTCCTCCCCATGTTCCGCTATGTGGTGGAGACGGAGAGGCGCTTCTACCTCGCCAACGAGGTCCAAATGGAGGCCCACGGGGAGGGTGCCCGCACGTACTTCGAGGTGAAGCTGGGCGACGCCTGGGTGTGGGACATGTACCGGCCGGCGCGCTTTGTATCCAGCGTGAGGGTGGTCACGTTCAAAGACGTCAACGTCGAGGAACTGCCCGAAAAGGATCTCTGACCGGGCGGCGCTCACGCCTCGGTGCGGCGCCGGCGCTGGGCCCTCGGGCCGTCTCGGCGTGCCTCGGGCTCCGGCCGCCGGCGGGCGAAAAACTCACCGATGTGATTTGGCTGAGGGCACATCGGTCAGAAAATGAGCTCGTTTTGTACCAGAAACCGACAAATGTGGCGTTGCGGTGCTGGCATCTGTTGGTTTTTTGACCGCCTTCAGCTGTTGTGATTGGCGAAGTCGGCCATGCGGCCTCCAGTAGGTGCTACGAGTGGCCGGCTCCCGGCAATTGACCACGCTTCGCGCAGTTTTGCGCAGGTTTGGCTCACGTACGGCTCGGCCACGAGGTCGTACCAGCTGAAGCGGAGCAGCACCCACCCGGCCGAGGCAAATGCCAGCACGATCGCGTTCTGCCGGCGGAGGTCGCGGGCGAGCGCACCGGCACTGGCGTGAACAGCCGCTCCATCTATCTCGATGGCTATGCGCATGACAGGCCACGCAAAGTCCACCCGGAAATTGCCTTCGGCGGTAGGGATGGTGAACTGCCGAAGAGGTGCCGGGAACCCGGCTCGGCGGGCAAGCTGCACGAAGAGGGTTTCCGCGTCGCTCTCTGTCGGCGGGAGCCCCGGGGGGCGACCGGTGAGGAGCGAACGGAGAGCGCTCGTGCCTCGCAGCCTGGCTGCAGCGTCGAGAGCACTGAGGAGCTCGTCCATAGTGGCGAGGCGCTTCCTTAGGGCTGACTCGAGCGCCCTCTCCAGAGTTTCTGCCTCTACCACCTGGCCGATGTCGACCAGGGTGCGCACGGGGGAGGTAACCGGCAGGCCCTCGACCTCGGCTCGCTCAGCCGGAGCCACAGGTCGTACCCGGAACACGCTCCCAGAAACAGTGTTGCCTCTGGCCACGGCAATCTCGGTCGGCACGGCGCCGGCGGCCAGGCGGGCCGGGCCGGCCAGGCCATCGAGGCCCCAGAGAGCCGCTGCAGACCGGCGGAAGACCAGCGCCGTCGCGCGCTGGCGCGGGGCGCACTCACAAAGGGCCGCGAAGAGCCGGTGCCGCAACTCGGCCCTTTCGTCGCCCTCCGAGGACCAGTGGGGATCGATGACGAGACGGGAACCGCGGCGTTGGAGCACACCAGTTGCGACTGCCCGCTCCAAGCCACGTCGCGAGAGGCCGGCGTGAGCGAGTTGGTCGCGAGCGGCTACTCCACATTGTCTGGCGATGACTTCGAGGTGGGGTAACATATAAGATCATGAGATACTATCTCAAGGCTCGACATTCGTCAAGCACCCGTGAAATAGTCACTATCGGCTCGTCGGGGGTCGGCGGGGCCCGATGTGGCCTCAAAGTGCACTCCGAGCCAGCAGGTTATGCAACTAAAGGGCCAAGCGGCACGCAGGAGCGGTGCCGGCGGAGCCCTCTACCCGTCCTTCGAGATGTCGCACCCCCGCGGCATCATCGCTGAGTGGACGCAAAGGCGGCTCGCCGGCGGGAGATCGGTCACCGGGGGGAGGACCTCGCGGCTGAGTGGTACGAAGCACACGGCTACGAGGTAGTCGCACGCAATTGGAGGTGCCGCGCCGGCGAGTTGGACATAGTGGCGCGGAAGGGTTCCGAGCTCGTCTTCTGCGAAGTGAAGGCGCGCTCGTCGGGCTCGTTTGGCCTACCGGCCGAGGCCGTCGGCTACACCAAGCAAGCGCGGGTTCGCCGGCTCGCCGGTATGTGGCTGAGGGCGGCCCGTTCGGGTGCGCGGGCAAGAAGCGTGGGAGAGCCACGGGGTTCGGGATGGGAGGCGGGCCTCCCGGAGGATGAGGGATGCCCTTCGGGGGTGCCGGCGGCGTTTCGGGGCAACCGTATCTGGCGGTTGCGCTTCGACGTCGCCAGTGTGCTCGACGGCACGGTGGAGATCATCGAAGAGGCATTTTGAGGTTGGGAGCTCGGCGCCAAGGCGGGCAGGTTCGCGACTGCTGCGGCTTGCGCCATCACCCGGTGGTCTATTTATCGGCCGGGCCGCCGGCGGCCCCGCATGACCCAGCAGGAGGTGTGCCAGTGGCGGCGGAGGTCAGGCGCCTCCAGCGGCACCACGACGATGTGGCCGGTCCCTACGGAAATTTCTTGCTGGCAGCCTGGGCAGCGGTAGACCTTTCGAGCCTGGGACGGCTGGATGCGCCGTACCTGGACGGCTTCGTCCGCGGCACCCGCAGAAAGCTCGATGACGCCTGATAGTTCTTGAAAATCTCCGCCCTCACGCCCGGTCGCGCCGCGAGCTGCCGGTGAACGGCGGCGCCGGCGGGGACGAGCTGGGCGGGTCACGCCGACACGCTAACGGCGGCTTGGTCGTCACAGGGCCCTGTTATCGTGTGACCGAACGCTCGTGGCCAGCGCTGGCCTCTTCGCAAACGCTGAGGGCCTCTGTGCCCACAGCTGCACAGGAAGGGGCGCACATGCTCGCAACGGTCGCCTCGGCCACGCTCGTAGGGGTCGATGGCCGCTTCGTCACCGTCGAGGTGCACGTGAGTACGGGGGTACCGAGCTTTCAGGTGGTCGGGCTGCCGGACGCTTCGTGCCGCGAAGCGAGGGACCGCGCCCGCGCCGCAGTCGTCTCCAGCGGGCTCACCTGGCCCCAAACCCGCGTGACGGTCAACTTGGCGCCTTCGGGCGTGCGAAAAGCAGGCCCTGGGCTCGACCTGCCGATAGCGCTCGGAGTCCTGGCTGCATCGGGCCAGTTGAAGCTGCTGTCGTTGAAAGGCTTGGCGTTCCTCGGTGAGCTTGGTTTGGACGGGTCGCTCAGGAAAGTACCTGGGGTGCTGCCCTTGGTTGCCGCGATCTCCGAAGCCGGTGCCGGCGGCGGTGGGCCGGGAGCGGCGCCGGCCGTGGTCGTCGTCGCTCCTGACTGCGCCGGGGAGGCAGGGCTCCTCGGCCGGCTCGAGGTACGGACGGCGGCGCACCTGCGCGAGCTCGTGGCCGCCCTCGAAGGAAGGGGCGGGTGGCCGCCTCTGCCCGAAGTGGCGGGGGAGCCAGACGACCCAGCGCCTCCCGACCTGGCCGACGTGAAGGGCCAAGCGCTCGGCCGCCAAGCGCTTGAGGTGGCCGCGGCGGGGGGTCACCACTTGCTGCTCGTGGGCCCCGCCGGCGCCGGGAAGACGATGCTCGCCACGCGCCTGCCCGGGCTCTTGCCTGAGTTGTCACCGCAGGAGGCCCTGGAGGTGGCCAAGATCCATTCGGCTGCCGGCTTGAAAGTGGCCTCGGGGGGTCTGTGCCGGCGGCCTCCGTTCCGTTCCCCGCACCACAGCGCCTCGGCCGTGTCCCTGGTCGGGGGCGGTGGGGCGCGGTTGCGCCCCGGAGAAATTAGCTGCGCGCACAACGGGGTGTTGTTTTTGGATGAGCTGGCCGAATTCCCGGGGCCGGTATTGGACAACCTGCGCCAGCCGTTGGAGGAGGGCCGGGTGGTCGTGTGCCGTGCCAGCGCGACGGTGGCGTTCCCCGCCCGGTTCATGTTGGTTGCTGCCATGAACGCCTGCCGGTGTGGCGCCGATGGCTCCCCCGGCTCCTGCAGGTGCCCGCCGGCGGCACGGGCGAGGTACGTGGCGAGGATTTCGGGGCCGCTCCTCGACCGCTTCGACCTTCGCGTGAGGGTGAGGCGCCCCGAGGTGGACGAGCTGCTCGGGCCCGGTGCGAATGGGGTCCCCGGGGAGCCTTCGCTGGTGGCAGCGCGTAGGGTGGAGAGGGCGCGTGAGAGGGCGCGCCAGCGCGGCGTCCGTTGCAACGCGGAGCTC
>DAHWQF010000292.1 GCA_027334785.1 Acidimicrobiaceae bacterium | reverse complement strand
CAGAGCCCACGACGCCCGAGGAGCACCGCTCAGTGTGCGCGCACGTCGGCAGTCGACCCGTTTGCGGTGGTGTTGAGCGACGCGCTGGATGGTGACGCGGAGGCCCTGCAGCGTCACTGAAGATGAAGACCGGGTTTGCGTGCCGGGCAACGGGTGCGACAGCGTGGGGACGTCCATAGACGCGCCAGGGCCCCCTCGCTGAACTTTCCCAGATCGTCGAGGGGGCCCTTCGAGCAGATGCCGGAGGCACCTCATGGTCATCGTAGGCAACGACCCAGCCACAGTAGAAACCGACCTGGTAGAGCGGCGCTTGATGTGCCCGGGCTGCCTGCGCTTGATGTGCCCGGGCTGCCTCAGCCCCTTGGCCCCTTGGGGCTTCGCCCGTGAGCGGGTGCTCAGAGACGGGCTGGTGCTGCGCCCCCGACGCGCCGTGTGCTCGGAGGAGGGCCCGAAGGCGACCCACGTCTTGCTGGCCGAGGACTGCCTGGCGAGGCGGGCCTACCGAGCCGAGGTGATAGGCGGGGTGCTCGAGGCCGTCTTCGCCGGCCACAAGCCCTTCGAGGACGTAGCGCGCCTGGCTGGCGTGGCCCCCGACACGGTCTACGACTGGCTCCGGCGCTTCCGGCGCAATGCTGTGGCCGTCGCCAGGCATTTCGCCCGGTGGCTGGCAGCGCTCCTGCCCGGGAGGGCCTTGCCCGGACCGACCGGCCCCGCCGCCGCCTACGCGATCGAGATGATCGGTGCGGCAGCCAAGGCGGCGTCGCTCTGCTTCGGGCCCAAGGCGCCGTGGTCGTGGGCGTCGGCGATGAGCGGCGGCAGGCTGCTTTCCAACACGAGCCCACCTTGGCCGCTCCCTGAATGAGCGCCAACCTCTGTCCCTGGGCATTCACGGCCAAAGGAGGCGCCCAATGGAAGACAGAGCAAGGGCTGTGGGGCTTTTCCGCTACAGCCTCGTTAGGGAAGTGGCGAGCGCCAAGCTCAAAAAGCGCGAACGCGGCACGCTGGTGCGTCATTTGGCGTCCCAGTGGCACCTGGGCCCCTGGGGCGAGCAGGTGCGGGTGAGCCGCAACACGCTCGACCGCTGGGCCCGTGCTTACCGCTCGGGGGGTTTCGACGCCCTGGTCCCCAAGCCCCGCAACGTCGAGGCTCGCACGCCGCCGGCGCTCTTGGAGCTGGCCGAGGCGCTCCGGGCAGAAGAGCCGGCCCGCACCGGCGCCCAGATCGCACGGCTGATCAGGGAAGCCAAAGGCTGGTCGCCGTCGGCGCGCACCATCCAGCGCCACCTCGCCAGGGCCGGCCTGCCTTGGAGAGGGGCCGGGGCGCCGAGGGCCTTCGGGCGCTTCGAGGCCTCGGTCCCGAACGAGCTGTGGGTGGGCGACGCCTTGCACGGGCCGGTCGTCGCCGGCCACAAGGTGTACCTCTTCGCGTTCGTAGACGATTTTTCCCGCGCCTTCACCGGCTACCGCTGGGGCTACGCCGAGGACACGCTCCGCCTGGAGGCGGCGCTCCGCTCGGGCATCGAGGCAAGGGGCGTACCCCTCCGGGCATATTTGGACAACGGCTCGGCTATGGTGTCCCACCAATTGCTGAGGGCCTGCGCCGTGCTCGGCATCGTCTTGGTCCACAGCCGGCCCTACCGCCCCCAAGGCCGTGGCAAGATAGAACGCGCTTTCCGCACTGTCAGGGAGCAGTTCGTCGTCGAGCTGGCACATACGCAAGTAGAAAGCCTGGACAAGCTGAACTCGCTCTTCTCCGCCTGGGTCGAGTCGGTCTACCACCGCCAGGCCCACTCCGAGACAGGCGTGGCGCCCCTCGACCGTTTCTTGTCCGGGGGGCCGCCCGCCCCGGTCGACCCTGCTCTCCTCCACGACGCCTTCTTGTGGTCCGAGCGGCGCCGGGTCAAAAAGACTGCAGAGGTCGGGCTTTTCGGGAACGAGTACGAGGTCGACCCGGCGCTCGTCGGCGAGAAAGTGGAGCTCGTGTTCGACCCGTTCGACCTCTGCGACATCGAGGTGCGCTTCAACGGCCGCCCCATGGGCAAGGCGGTGCCCCGCCATATCGGCCGCCACGTGCACCCCGCGGCGCGCCACGAGCCCGGCGAGGAGGACGCCCCGAAGCCCTCCGGGATCGACTACCTGGCCTTGGTGGAGCGCCGCCGCCTGGCCGAGCTCGCCCGGCGGATCGACTACCGGGGCCTCGGCCCGGACGGGCCAGGCGACGGCCTCCCCCCTGGGCAGCGCCCCGCCGGCGCCGGCTACGAGGAGGCCGGCCGGTGAGCATCGAGCACCTGAAGGCCTACTGGGGCTTTTCCCGCACGCCTTTCTCCAAGGAGCTGGCCCCGTCCATGCTCTTTGCCTCCCGGGCGCACAAAGAAGCCGTGGCCCGCATCTCGTGGTGCATATCCGAGCGCGCGCTGGGCCTTGTCACGGGCGAAGTCGGGTCTGGCAAGTCGGTGGCCGCCCGGGCGGCGGCGGCGGGCCTCGACAGCTCCCGCCACACCGTCGTGTACTTGGCCAACCCGGCGGTCGGTGCCCGTGGCATGTACGCCCAGATCGTCTCGGCTCTAGGCGGCACGCCACGGTTCCACAAGGCCGCCCTCATCCCCCAGGCCATGGCGGCCCTGGCTGCCGAGGAGGCCGAGTGGGGGAGAAAGGTGGTCGTCGTCCTGGACGAGGCCCAGGGCATGGACGAAGCCCTGGAGGAGCTACGCCTCCTGATGGCGGCAGACATGGACAGCAAAGCATCTTGCTCGTGCTTGCTTTTGGGCCAACCGACCCTGCGCCGGCGAGTGCGCCTCGGGGCTTACGCGGCGCTCAACCAGCGCATCGCCCTCCGCTACGTGAT
This sequence comes from Acidimicrobiaceae bacterium, assembly GCA_027334785.1. Lineage (GTDB taxonomy): Bacteria > Actinomycetota > Acidimicrobiia > Acidimicrobiales > Palsa-688 > JAJZYO01. The sequence continues at coordinate 2,081 of DAHWQF010000292.1, read as the reverse complement.
AGAGGGCATGGCCAAGGACGAGACCGGTGCGTACATAGCCCACCACCTGAAGATCGCAGGCCGGGCCGACACCGTCTTCTCCGAGAGCGCCGTCGAGGTGGTCCACCAGGTCTCCCGGGGCTTGCCAAGGGCGGTCAACAACCTCGCCACACAGGCGCTCGTGGCCGCCTACGCCGAGAAGAAGCCGGTGGTCGACGAGGCCTGTGCCCGCATGGCAGCAGCGGAGGTGGACGCCGAATGAGCGCAACCTTGGGCCACCTCCTTTCCTCACCGCCGGCGGCCGGCACCATAGGGCCTCCGTCGGGCTGGCCCGAGCCGCCGGGGACGGCGGCCTACAACGGTTTGGCCGGCGCGCTCGCAGAGACGATAGCCCCCCACACAGAAGCCGACCCGGTCGCCATCTTGGGCCAGTTGCTCGTGGCCGCCGGCTCCGTCGTCGGCAGGGGCGCGTACTTCGAGGTGGAGGCGACCCGTCACCACCCGAACGAGTTCGTGGTCCTGGTCGGCGACTCCGCCAAAGCCCGCAAGGGCTCTTCCTGGGACCACGTCGCCCGGGCGCTCTCCAAGGCAGACCCCGGCTTTGCCGCCCGCGTGCATGCCGGGCTCGCCACCGGCGAGGGGCTCATATGGGCCGTGCGCGACCCGTCCGGCACCGACCCGGGCGCCCCCGACAAGCGCCTCTTGGTGGTCGAGACCGAGTTCGCGAGCGTGCTCAAGGCCACCGGCCGTGACGTGAACACCCTTTCGCCGGTGCTCCGCAACGCCTGGGACGGCAGGGCATTGCAGACCCTCACCCGCACTAGCCCGGCCCGGGCGACCGGGGCGCACGTCTCGGTGATCGGCCACATCACAGCGGCCGAGCTCGCCGCGCAGCTGAACAGCGTAGAGGTGGCCAACGGCTTCCTGAACCGCTTCGTCTTGTTGGCCTGCCGGCGCGTCCGGCTCCTCCCCGAGGGCGGCGCCCCCGACCCGCTGTCCGGCAGCGGCCTGGACGACGAGCTCGCCTCGGCGATAAAGGCGGCAAGGGGGGCGGGCCAGGTGCGCTTGGGCATCGACGCCCGCGCCTATTGGTGGGACACCTACCCCGCCCTCTCCGAAGCGGGGGACGGCCTGGCGGGCTCGATGTGTGCCCGGGCCGAAGCCCACGTGCTCCGCCTGGCGCTCATCTACGCCTTGTTGGACCGTGCCGCTGCCATTTCTGCTTCCCACTTGGACGCCGCCCTGGCCCTCTGGGCCTACGCAGCGCGCTCGGCCGACTGGGCGCTCGGGACCTCCAGCGGCGACCCCCTCGCCGAGCAGATCCACGCCGCGCTCTCAGCCAGCCCCGCCGGGCTCAGCCGGACCCAGATCCGTGACCTCTTCGCCCGCAACCAGCCCGCCATTGCCATAGACCAAGCCCTCGCTGCCCTCGCCCGAGCCGGCCGGGCCAAGTCGACGAGGCAGGCCACGGGCGGGCGCCCTGCCGACATCTGGGTGGCTTGCCAACCGGGCCCGCGATAACAGCGTCGGTCGCCAGCCCGGCCGGTGGGGCAGGTGGGGAGCGCCCGTCCCGGCGGTGCTGCGGGTTCCCCCGAAGGGCGGGCGCTTAGGGGTCCCCACCTGACCCACGGGCGGCCGGCCGGGGCCGGAAGCGCCACGGTGCTCTAGCCGAGAGGGCAACCGGCGCCCGGTCGAGGCGCCGCACAGCCTTTGGCTCCCACCGCTTAACCCGGCCAGGCCGGGCTCCGGAGCCCGGCCAGTTGATCGAGCTCCGGTGCTGCTTAAGATCTTTCTCCTGTCACACCGGCACCACGTACCGGGAACACGCCCCCTTTGGTCGTTCGGTCGTCAACTGCCTGTCATCACCACGTCAAACGACGCCTACGTGTTCATTCACCGTGACTGACAACAACCGGCTGGCGTCGGGAATGGCGACCTGGTCCCACGATTCCGCACTCGCTATCATTCGTGCGATCGGGGCTATGCTACCCAGCGGCCTCAGCGCTGCGGTCGACGGCTTTAGGCAGACGATCGCCCATGTCCCGTTGCTGACACCAGCGGGTAGCAAACGGGCAGAAAAAAAAGGGGTCATGTAGGTCCCG
>DAHWQF010000291.1 GCA_027334785.1 Acidimicrobiaceae bacterium | reverse complement strand
CCGCCGGCGCCGCCGTGTGCATCTTCACGCACTTCGCCAGCCTCGACACGACGCTGGCCGCGGCGGGATTGGTCGGCGTCGCCAACTCCATCCAAGGCCCCGCCTGGCAGGCGCTCGTCCCCAATATCGTCGGCCGGGACCAACTGGTGAGCGCCGCCCTGTCGGCCCGGATAGCGCAGCAGGGCTCGGAACTTGTCGGCCCTGCCATCGGAACGGCGGTCCTCACGACGCTGGGAGCTGGCTGGGCGTTCGTCACCTGCGCCGTCTTCTATGCCATGGGCGCCTTGCTGCTCATGGGCGTCCGTGCCCACGTCCGGCCCAACCCCCCGCCTAACCCCCCGGCGAGCGCGACCAAGATCTGGCATGAGGTGAAGGCCGGCATGTCCTACATGCGGGCCACCTCGCCGCTCGGCCTGCTGTTCGTGTGGGTGACCTGCCACTGCAGCCTGACCATGGCCACCTTCGGGATCCTCCCGACCATCGCGACCGTCAACTTCGGAGGCGCCGCCGGCGCCTACGGGTTGTTGCTCACGGCGTTCGGTGCGGGCTCGATCCTCGGCCCTCTCGTCATGATGGGGATGTCTGGTCGTGCCCAGACGGGCACGGCTCTTTGGGTCACAGGCGTCCTGTCGGGCGCGCCGCTGATCGTGGTCGGTTTGACCCACACCGAGTGGTTGGCCGTGGCGATGGAGTGCTTGGCTGGCGTAGGCCAGGCCGTGTTCATGGCCATGGTCTACGCCGTCGTGCAGACCTGCGCCCTCGATTCCCTGCGTGGTCGGGTCGCCAGCATCCAGCTGAGCAGTACGACCGGCGCCATGGGCCTGGCCAGCCTCGGTTGGGGCGCGCTGGTGGGACTGACATCGGCCGGCCTCATACTGGCGGTCCCGGGTGCGTTCTTCGTCGTCATCTGCCTCCTGCTCACCAGCAGGATGCCGGGCCTCAACCGTGCTGCAGGCCGCCGAGCGGCGTTCCTGCCACAACCCTCGCCCGTCGCCCAGGCGACGCTCGTGCCGGCGGATTAGCGAGCGCCGCCGGCCGGCGGTCCGCCGGCCCACTTCCAGCCGGCGGTCCCCCCGCCCACTTCGGGCCGCCAGACCGGCGGACCTTTTCTGCCCGCCAACCGGCGGTCCCCTTCGCTTCGGGTGGGCGCCCACGATCCGCCCTCTCACTGGACCGGCACCCGGCGCACGGGTGAGTGGTCGGGGTCCCGGCACCGGCTTAGAGTGGCGGCCCGTGCCCGCTTCCCGCCGGCCCTGGCCTGCCCGCCTCTTCTGGCCTCGGAGCCCCCAGCTCTGGCTGGTAGCCGCGGCGTCGGGATGGCAGCTTTGGACTTGGCGGGCCGAGCGCTTGCCGGTCGCATACCTCTACGACGGGGCGGTGCACGAACAGATGACCCGCTTTGCCACCGCCACCATAGAAGCCGGCCACCTGCCGTTCACCTCGTGGTTTCCCTACATAGGGCTGGGTTCACCCCAGTACAGCGAGTACCAGAGCCTGCCTTCCATACTGACCGGGCTGGCCGGCGTGGTAGTAGGCGCCGGCACCGCCTACCGCTGGTCGCTCTACTTACTGGTGGCGCTCTGGCCCTTCGCCGTCTACGGCGCCGGCCGGCTGATGGGCCTCTCGAGGGGGGCGAGCGCGGCGGCCGCGCTGCTCTCACAGTTCGTGGTCAGCTTCACGGGCATTGGCTTCGAGCAAAACGCCTATTCCTATATAGGCGGCGCCGAAGTTTGGACCCAGCTTTTCGGCAGCTGGGCGTTGGCATTTGCCTGGGCAGCGTCGTGGAGGGCTTTTCGCGAGCCTCGCTTTTTGTGGTTGGCATCCGGCCTCGGTGGACTCACCGTGGTTTTCCATTTCGAATGTGGCTACCTGGCTCTCCTCGGCATAATGGTGATGACGCTCGCCGGCGCCGGCCCGTTCCTCCGGCGCCTTTTGCTCGGGGCGACCATGCTCGCTGGCTCCCTTGCCGCGGCCGCCTGGGCGATTGTGCCCCTCATGCTCGGCAGCAAATGGTCAGCCATCGACCAACTGCTCGCGAAAACGGTCTACGTGCGGGGCTACGGAGCCCGCCAAGAACTGGAGTGGCTCGTGCGGGGCCAAATTTTCGATGCTCGGCGGGCGGTACCGGTCATAAGCGTCCTCGTTGGCGCCGGCGTGGTGCTGGCGATCGTGAGGTGGCGCTCGCGGCCTCTGGAGCGTTGTTTGCTGGCGCTCTTTGCGGCGTGCTTCGTACTGAGTTTCGGCCCGACCACCTTCGGACCGCTTGCCGACCTCGTCCCCGCCCACGGCAGCCTCTACTTCCGGCGCTTCACGATGGGCACGCAACTGGCGGGGCTCTACCTGGCGGGCGCGGCGATCAGCGCGGCCTGGGGATGGCTTGAACAAGGACGGGCGCGCCTGTCGCAGTGGGTGACACGTTGGTCGCTTGGGGCTCGAACTTCGTCCGTTGGGTCGCCGGCCTCGTCCGTTGGGTCGCCGGCCTCGTCGCTCAAGTCCCCCGTCTCGTGGCGGTCGTTCCTCGGCCTTGCCCTCCAGGGCCGGTTGGCCCGCTTTACCCTAGTGGGCTGTGCCGGCGCCGCCTTCTTGGCCTGGCTGTACCCGGCCGGCCGCCAGTTGTACCTCTACGACCGCGAAGACGCTGCTGTCATCCAAGCCCAGCGGCAGGCCGACGCGACTGCCGGCGCCGAGCTCACACCCCTCGTCGCCTACGCGAAAGGGCAGGGCGGTGGGCGCGTGTACGCGGGCCTCGCCGGCAACTGGGGCCAAGATTTCCTAGTCGGCGTGGTGCCTTTGTACAAGTACCTCCTCAACTACGACGTCGAGCAGATGGCATACGTGGTGCCGTCCCTCTCGCTCATGTTGGTCCCCGAGCAAGAGTTCGACGAGTCCAACTTGGCCGACTACGGCCTTTTCGGCGTGCGGTACCTCGTCCTCCCGACTGGGGAAGCCCCGCCTGTGAGGGCGAGCTTTGTCATGGCCCGTGGCCCCTATTCCCTCTGGGAACTGCCGGGGGTGCACTACGTGGAGCCGGTCCGTCTGCACGGCATGCTGGCGGCTAACCGGGCGAATGTTGGTCCCGTCTCTTTCGGTCTGCTCCACACTCTCTCGCCGGGCGAGGACAAAACGGTCGATTGGGCCGGGGTGCCCCCGACAACCCAGTCAACACCACCGGTAGCCGCACATGCTCTGTCGCCGGCACATGCTCTGTCGCCGGCACATGCTCTGTCGCCGGCACATGCTCTGTCGCCGGCACATGCTCCGTCGCCGGCACATGCTCCGTCGCCGGCACATGCTCCGTCGCCGGCACATGCTCTGTCGCCGGCAACGTCTACCGTCGCCATGGGGGCACACGCTGCTGCCCCTCTGGGCATCGTCCAGAGCGTGCATGCCGACCTAACTCAGGGGATTGTGGCCGCCGAGGTGGACATGTCCCGTGCCGGCTCGCTATTGCTGTCCGCTTCCTACGTCCCTGGCTGGCACGTATCGGTCGATGGCCGCTCCGCTCCGACCGAAATGCTGGCGCCGGCGCTCACCGGCGTGCGCGTACCGAAGGGCGTGCACCGTGTCGTGTTCCGCTACAAGGGTTTCGGTTGGTACCCCGAGCTCTGGTCGGCGAGCGCGCTCTCCCTCGCCGCGCTCTGGTACGCCGGCCGGCGCCTGCCCCTGCGAGAAGAGGCGCCCTAGCCGGGCTCGGAGAAGCATCGCTCGTGCCAAGAGCGACTTATTGCACAAGGAGAACCTGGGCCGCAACCGGGCAAAGTTGCCTGATGTGGCAAGCCGTGGACGCGCTGCCCGCCGGAGTTGTGCCATTGGTCGCGCCGGTCACCTGGCCGGCGGGCTTTACGCTTTGCCCTCTTGCCCCGAGCCCGGTCCCTCGCCGGCGGGTGGGCCGGCCGGGCGCCCAGGGCTGGCCGGGGGGCCTGTCCTGGGGCCTCCCCCGCCGCTTTTCGCCCGCTCCCCGCTTTTCGCCGGCCCCCCGTCTCGTGCCGGCCCCCCGCCACTCGCCCCCCGCCGGCCCCGTGCCGGCGCCGCCCCCGGCCTTTTTGGCAAAGCGCGGGTGCCTCGGGTCGCTCGGCGGGACAAAGGGCCTCTTGCCCTTGCCCTCGACGAGCGCCCAGCCTTCGTTGGTCTTCATGGCGTGGTGCGCCCGGCAGAGCCGGTCGAGCAGGTCGAGCAGGGTGAAGTGGGTCCTGGCCCAGGGCTCGCGGTGGTCGGTCTCGCAAAAGCTGGTGCGCACCCCGCAGCCCTCGGCCGCGCAGGTCGGGAACACCCAGTCCAAGGCCGTGGTCTGGTGGGCGTTGGGGCGCCGGCCGAGGTGGGCCACCCCGACCACGTCCTTGCCCCTGGCCATGACCGCCTTTAGGAACGGGGCCCCGTGCTCCAAGATGTCGGCCACGGCCTGGGCGCTGGTCGGCCCGAAGCCGGCCACCTCTATCACCTCGTCGCCGGCCGGGTAGCCCCTGAAGAAGGCGCCGAGGTCCACCCTGAAGACGACCTCGTTGGGCGGTGGCCCCCCGCCCCCCGAGGTGGCCAGGGCGACCAGGGCGTCAAAGGCGTAGGCCTCGGGCGCCTCGCGCCGGCCCTCTTTCCTCGCCGCCTCGAAGGCCCGCTCGGCCAGGGGCTGGAGGGCCGCCATCACCCTGGCCCCGTCTTCGGGGAGGCCCTGGGCGTGGAGGTGCCAGGCCCCGTCGGGCCCGGTGTAGGAGCGGAGCGACCGGGACCTACGGAGCTGCTCGCGCCTCTCCTCGGGGCTAGAGACGGCCGCCTTGGCCCGGGCGGCCTCGCCGGCCAGCTCCGAGAGCGAGCAAGTCGCCGCCTTATCGAGCAGGCCCTGGGTGCCGCCCGGGTTGGCTATCGCCGCGCCCGACACGATCATCGCCTGCTGGCGGGAGAGTCCCCCGGCCCTGGCCGCCGCTTCGACCTCCGGC
>DAHWQF010000290.1 GCA_027334785.1 Acidimicrobiaceae bacterium | reverse complement strand
GGGAGACGTTTTTCTCTCCGCGAAGCGTGTCAGCTTGGGTGCACGAAACTGCGGCTCCGTACCTGCTCGGCAAGGACCCCTTGGATATCGAGCGTCACTCGCAGGCACTGCGAGGCTTCGTGGGCTTCTCGGGGACTGGGGTCGAGACCCGCGGGCGCTCGGCCGTCGACCTTGCACTATGGGACCTGCTCGGCAAGGCGGCGGGGCTTCCCCTCTACCGGCTCTTGGGCGGCCTGTGCAGGGACCGGGCGCGCCTTTACAACACCTGCGCCGGGCCGACCTATGTACGAGCGCTACCCGAGACCCCTGACTTACCGACGAGCAACTGGGTCGGCGCGGAGGAACAGCAAAGCCCCAGCCGCTACGGGGATTTGCAGGCGTTCCTAACAGACGCCGGTGAGCTTGCGAAGGATCTTCTCGCCGAGGGGATCACAGGTATGAAGATCTGGCCTTTCGACGCTTTTGCCGAGGCGTCGAGTGGTCAGCACATCTCGGCTGCCGAGCTACGCGAAGGCCTCGTGCCCTTTGTAAAGGTCCGGGAGGCGGTCGGCCAGGACATGGAGCTCATGGTCGAGCTCCATTCCAAGTGGAACCTGCCCTCGGCGATCAAGATCGCCCGAGCGCTGGAAGAACTGGAGCCGACCTGGTTCGAAGATCCCCTGCGCGCGGACTGCTTGCCGGCACTTGCCGAGTTCTCTTCAGCGACCCACGTGCCGACCGCCTCGAGCGAGACGTTGGCAACGGCTGTGAGCTTCCGGGAGCTCATCGAGCGCGGGGGCGTTGGCGTCGTGATCTTTGACCCGGCGTGGGCCGGGGGTGTAAGCGAAGCGCGCAAGATCATCGCCTTCGCCGAGGCGAGGCACTTACCTGCCGCCGCCCACGATTGCGCAGGTCCCGTCAACTTTGCGGCCGGCGTGCACCTAACGGTCAGTGCGCCGAACGCCTTCTTCCAAGAGGGGGTACGCGCGTTCTACCGCGGTTGGTACCGGGAGCTCGTGACCGAGTTACCCGCCATCGAGGACGGGTTTGTCGCTCCTTTGCAGGGCCCGGGGCTCGGTACTGCGCTGCGCCCGGAGGTGTTCACCCGGGACGACGCAGTGGTCGAGACGTCGCGGTAGTGCTAGAGTCAAGGTGTTGCAATAGGATAAGCACCACACAACAAACGAAGGGGGTAACAAATGGGACAAGACACCGGGCCGACGCCGGGTGCTCCAGAAGACGGCCATGGGAGGCTTCTCTCAAGGAGGGACGTCCTCAGGGGTGGGCTGGCAGCGGGTGGCCTCGCTGCAGGGTTCAGCATCTTTGGCAGCAGCCCCTCCGCACTGGCCGCGCCGGTGGCGGCTGGGCGCAAGTTCCGCATCGCTTTGGCGAACTCATATATCGGAAATGTCTGGCGTATAGAGATGGAAAACCTGCTCAAGGCGGCATCAAAAATGGAGCCTTATAAGTCGCAGGTCCAGCTTTCGATATTCAATGCGCCAAACACTAGCGTGTCCGCCCAGCAAAGTCAGATGACCGATATGATCTCGTCGGGTTACGACGCGATCCTCTTGGACGCGGCTTCCGGCAGCGGGTTGAACGGGGTCATAGCTGAGGCAACCCATCGCGGGGTCCTCGTAGTCTCTTTCGACAACGTCGTGACGGCACCGTCGGCCGCAAAAGTAAATATCGACCAGTACTTCTTCGGCCGGACGTGGGCAGAGTTCCTCGCCAAGAAGCTGAACGGCAAGGGCAACGTAATCATGGTCACGGGCGTCGCCGGTGCGAGCGCGAACGCTCAGCGCAACGCCGGCGCCGAGCAGGTGTGGGCGAAGTACCCAGGCATCAAGATTGTCACTCGGTACACAGGAGAGTGGGATGCCGCTGTGGCCGAGAAGAACACAGTCGGTGTGCTTCCTTCTTTGCCAAAGATCGACGGCATCTGGTGCCAAGGTGGGGTCTACGGCGTGCTCAACGCCTTCAAGGCGGCAGGTCGCCCACTCCCTTACACTGCAGGCGAGGCCGAGAACGGTTTTCGGCTCTACTTGGCCGGCTACTTGAAGCCGAGAGTGGACGGAGTCTCGATCGGGCAGCCGCCGTACAACGGTGTGGCAGCGCTTGAGTTGGCTCGACGGCTGTTGCTCAAGATGCCCCAGAAGCGTGAGATCACCTTGCTGCCACCGGTCTTGTACAGCAACCAGGTGAAGGTGGGGGTTTCCGCCTTCCCGAACCTACCCCACTCCTTCTTCGATGACTTCACGGGTTCCGGTTCCAACCCGACAGTCGTGTTCGACTCGAACGCGGCACTGCACGGGACCCCGTCCGGCAGCTCCCTGAAGGTGATCCTGCCCTAGGCATGGGTGAAGAACCCAGCACTGAGACACTACCGCCCAGTACGGCCGGCGAGTTCGAGGCGGTCGGGGCAAGCGGGGTGACGAAGGCCTTCGGCGCAGTCCAGGCCCTCTCGGGTGCCGAGCTGAGCGTGACCTTTGGTGAGGTTCACGCTCTCGTAGGAGAGAACGGCGCCGGCAAGAGCACCATGATCAAGGTGCTCTCCGGCGCTCTTCACCCGGACAAGGGGGAAGTCAGAGTGAGGGGGACGCGGGTTGGGTCACTCACGCCCGCAAAGGCGCGATCCCTCGGCCTCGGGACGGTGTTCCAAGAGCTCACGCTTTTCCCCTGGCTGACGGTTGCAGAGAACCTTCTTCTAGGGCGGGAGCCCCGTGGGCCATGCCGCCTTGTACGTCGGCGAGCGCTGGTTTCCGAGTCCACGGTTATGCTCGCCAACCTCGGCGTTGAATACCTCGACGCTGGGGCCCTTGTCTCAGAGCTTTCGCTGGCCGAACGGCAGGTTGTGGAGATTGCCAACGCCATCCTTCGGGAGCCGGAGATAGTGTTCTTTGACGAGCCGACGTCTTCGCTTGGCGAGGAGCACGTGCGTTGGCTTTTCAGCTTGGTGTCGCGCTTGCGGTCGGCCGGTAAGGCCGTGGTATTTACATCGCACCGCTGGCAGGAAGTGACGCACCTCGCGGACCGGATCACCGTTTTTCGCAACGGCTCGAACGTCGGCACCTTCGAGTCCCTCACCGAGCAAGAAGCAGCCCGCCTGATGACTGGCAGGGCGATGACGGCGGTCTATCCGGAGAAGGTGCAGGCCCATACGGCGAGCCCACAGTTCAAAGTGTCTGGGCTTTCGAGCCGGGGGGTGAAGGACGTTTCCTTCGACTTGGGAAAGGGTGAAATTCTAGGAGTCGGTGGCCTGGCTGGCCAGGGGCAGCGCGAACTGTTCCTGACCTTGTTCGGCATGCAGCGTACAACCGGCGGACGGACCCTGGTTGGGGGGAAGCCTGTGCGCCTCCACTCGCCCCGCGCGGCGATGCGAGCAGGGATCGGCATCGCTTTTGTCCCCGAGGACCGCAAGTCAGAGGGCCTGCTTTTACCGATGAGCGTGCTGCACAACATGACGCTCGCCATCTTGGGGCGCCTCAGCCGTATCGGCTTTGTGCGAGGCTGGGAGGAGCGGCACCAAGCTGGTGCCGTGTTGGAAGCGCTCAATGTGCGCACGTCTGGGTTTGACCAACCCGTACGGGCACTGTCGGGCGGCAACCAGCAAAAAGTGCTGATCGGAAGGTGGCTGCTGGCCGACTCGCAGATCCTGTTGCTCTACGACGTAACCAGGGGAGTGGACATTGGTGCGAAGCACGACATCTACAGACTCATGGTTTCGCTCGCTGGTGAAGGGCGCTCAATCTTGTTCTACTCAAGCGATACAGAGGAATTGACGCACCTCTGCCACCGCGTGCTGGTCCTTCGGGAGGGCAGTGTTGTGGGCGAAATTGGCGGGCCCGACATCGATCCCGAAGAGGTCGTCCGGACCTCGATGTTCGCGACCGGTGAGAGGTGAGAGGTGAGAGGTGAGAGGTGAGAGGTGCCTAGCACGCCGCCCCATCGAGTGACGAACCTCCCTGCAAACGACATGAGGGTTGAAGGTGGGCCGGGTGCTGCGAGCATGGCGGAGGAGGGCCAGCCATTTGCTCACGAGGCTGCCCGCCAGTGGCGCCGGCGGACACCTTTCCTGGTCCTACGCCAGCCGGGACCTGGCGGAGGCTCAGTGCGGTCCCCGTTAGTACGGAGGTTTGTGACACAGAACCTCGGACTTGTGCTCGCGTATGCCCTTCTGGTCGCTACGTTTGGCGCATACTTGTCTTTTTTTGATGTATCACAAGGCTCGTTGCCCGGAGCATTTTCTTACGCGTCCATCACCGGTTCTGCCCTGCCGCTGGTGAGCGTCACACTGGGGCAGACCCTGGTGCTGCTGACCGGCGGGATCGACCTTTCAATCGGGGGGATCGTCGACCTTACCAACAGTCTGGCGGCGACCCACCTACGTACAGATCTGTGGAGTATGCTCGGTTGGAGCATCGCAGTTATAGGCGTTGGAGCCCTTGGAGGGCTCGTAAACGGGCTTTTCATTGTCAGAGGCCGGCTGCAGCCGATCCTCGTTACGATCGCCACGCTCTCCATCTTCCAGGGCCTGGCTCTCCGCATCCTACCGAGCCCCGGCGGTTCGGTCCCGCCAAGCTACACCAACTTCCTTGTCAACCCGAACCAACCGACTGGGCTCGTTCTCGTCGTCATCCTCGCGCTCGGCTGGGCGGCGCTCCGACGTACCCGTTTCGGGGCAAACGTGTACGCTATAGGCAACGACCGCAGTGCAGCTCGGTCCCGGGGCTTGCCGGTTCGCCGCACGGTGCTGGGCGTTTACGTGGTCTCCGGCATGCTTGCCGCGTTCGCGGGCCTTCTGCTCGCGGCCGTCTCGACTTCGGGCGACGCTACTGCAGGCGACGTCTTTACGCTCAATTCCATAGCCGCCGCAGTGTTGGGCGGTGTGAGCCTGATGGGCGGGCGGGGCAGCGGCGTCGGCGGCATCGCCGGCGCTTTCGTGATCACTCT
>DAHWQF010000028.1:12652-14042 GCA_027334785.1 Acidimicrobiaceae bacterium | reverse complement strand
GCCGTGCGTTACTGGGCGGCATCGGGGCGCCCGGGGACCGACACGGCCTTCGAAGAAAGCCAGATGCAAGTCGGCCGCAAGCTGGCGCTCAAGGTGCTGAACGCTTCCAGGTTTGTGCTGTCCCCCAACCTGTGGGAGGTGGGCGCCGGCGGGGTTTTGGCGGACGAGCTGGCCGGCATCTCCAGCGGCGCGGGTGGCGGGCTCTCGGCCGCGGGTGGCGGGCTCTCGGGCGCGGGTGGCGGGCTCTCGCGCGGGGAAAGGGCGGCTCTCTCGGCCGAGGAAGCCGCTCGGCTCGCCGCCCAGGCTGCCTCTCGGCCCGAGCTCGCTACCGATGCGGTGGACAGAGCGCTTTTTGCCAGCCTCGACCGGCTTATATTGGCTGCGACCAGGGCTTTCGAGGACTATGACTATGCCCGCGCCCTTGAGCGCACGGAGGCCTGGTTCTGGGACTTCTGCGACCACTACCTGGAGCTCGTGAAGTCGAGGGCCTACGGGGAGATGGGCGCGGAGCGAGCCGTCTCGGCGCGGGCGGCCCTGGCCGGCGGGTTATCGGTGGTCCTGCGGCTGTTCGCCCCGTTCATGCCGTTTGTGACCGAGGAGGTGTGGTCCTGGTGGCAAGAGGGCTCCGTGCACCGGGCCCCCTGGCCTGAAGCGTTGCGAGTGCCCTCGGAGGACGGTGGGGGCGCAATGCCCTCCGAGGACGGTACGGGAGCGGCAAACGCAGCGCAGCTGCCGGGCACGGCGCAGCTGCCGGGCACGGCGCAGCTGCCGGGCACGGCGCCGGCAGACATCGCCGTCTACTCGGCAGCCATAGACCTCCTGGGCGACATCCGCCGAGCCAAATCCGATGCCAAGGTGGGGCCTCGGGCACCTGTCGAGCGTGTGGTTTTCTCAGGGCCAGCCGACGAGGTGGCCACGCTCAGCCTGGTCACGGAGGACCTGCAAGCCGCCCAGAACGTCGCTCAACTGGTGCTGGTGACCGCCGACACCCGCTCGGTCGAGGTGCACCTCGCCGGCGCCAGCCCCGCCAGCCCCGGCAGTCCTGGCAGCCCCGCCAGCCCGGGCAGTCCTGGGAGCCCGGGCAGTCCTGGGAGCCCTGGCAACGCCGGCAACGCCGGTGCCGTCCCCGTCCCCGACAAGGCGCACGGACGTCAGAAAAACTGACCGATGTGAACTGGCCGACGGCACGTCTGTCAGAAAAGATGCCGGTTTTGGACTGAAAACTCATCGATGTAGGGCTAACGGTTCTCACATCTGTTGGTTTCTTGCTCGCCCTCACGGGTACTTGCCGGCGGCGGCAAGAACGTCCTCAGTGGTGTAGAGGCCGGCGCCCGCGGTTCGGACAGCGAGCGCGATCGCATCTGAGGGCCGACAGGAAAGCGAGAACGTT
>DAHWQF010000028.1:11530-12515 GCA_027334785.1 Acidimicrobiaceae bacterium | reverse complement strand
TCTCCCCCCATGCCACCCGACCTGGATGGCCTTGGCTTCGGCTTGTCCCACGTAGATGTGGAGCGACCGGAACGGCTCGTCCATCTCTGCCAAGACAACGAGGCCTGCCTCCTGACCGGGACGGAGCAAGACCGAGAGGCGGACCTCGGAGAGGCCGAGCTCCACCAGCACCGGCGGTGCCGCTTGTCCTTCCTGCTCTTCTTCCTCGGATGCCGGCGCTTGGCTTTCGGGGACCTCTATTTCGTACTCGGGTTGCTCCGCCGGCCCGGCCGGCGGCTCAGCGCCCGCGGCCGGCGGCTCAGCGTCCCCGGGCGGCGGCTCAGCGCCCGCGAACGGCGCCCCAGCTCGGCACTCGGGCTCGGAAGGCTCCTCTGGTACCCACTCCCCGGTCACCGAGGGAACGAGCTCTGCCGGCGGGGCCGGCTGCTGGGACGGCGCCGGCTGCTCGGCCTCTGACATGCCGACGAGATTAGAGCGCCCGCAACAGGCGCCTGTTTCAGGAGCGCAGCGACGCCCGCGCCAGGACCAAGCCGGCGACCTCCTCGGCACCAGCTCTTCGGAGCAGCCTCGCCACGGTCAATAGCGTCTGACCCGAGGCGCAAACGTCGTCGACTACCAGGATCCGTCTCCCCTCGGCACAAGCTCCGGGGGCCAAGACGAGCGAACGGGAGAGCGACTCACCGGCAATACGGAGACGCTCGGGCTGCGTGGTGGCGCTCATCGGCTCGGTCTCCGCTACCTTGCGCACCAGGTGCTCGACGGGCCACTCGCCGGCGGATCTCACCGAGACCTCGGCACACATCAGCTCCACGTGCCCCCAGCGTCGTCTTGCTCCTGGGCCAACGAAGGACGGCACGGGGCAGAGGAGCGCGTACTCCTCGAACCAGGTCGCGTGCCGGAGCAGCAATTGGTGCAGCATCCCCGCGAACACGCGCGCCCAGCGAAGGTCGGCTTGGTACTTGTAAGAGAGGACAGCTCGGCGCAG
>DAHWQF010000028.1:9353-11520 GCA_027334785.1 Acidimicrobiaceae bacterium | reverse complement strand
CTGCTCGACCTTTGACATGCCGACGAGACTAGAGCGCCCGCAACAGACGCCTGTTTCAGGTGCGCAGCGACGCCCGCGCCAAGACCAAGCCGGCGACCTCCTCGGCACCAGCTCTTCGGAGCAACCTCGCCATGGTCAACAGCGTCTGACCCGAGGCACAGACGTCGTCGACTACCAGGATCCGTCTCCCCTCGGCACAAGCTCCGGGGGCCAAGACGAGCGAACGGGAAAGTGACTCACCGGCAATACGGAGACGCTCTGGCTGCGTGGTGGCGCTCATCGGCTCGGTCTCCGCTATCTTGCGCACCAGGTGCTCGACAGGCCACTCGCCGGCGGATCTCGCCGAGACCTCGGCACACATCAGCTCCACGTGCCCCCAGCGTCGTCTTGCTCCTGGGCCCACGAAAGACGGCACTGGGCAGAGGAGCGCGTACTCCTCGAACCAGGTCGCGTGCCGGAGCAGCAGCTGGTGCAGCATCCCCGCGAACACGCGCGCCCAGCGAAGGTCGGCTTGGTACTTGTAAGAGAGGACAGCTCGGCGCAGCGCGCCCTCGTAGGTGCCGGCCCAGAAGACCGCCTCAAGGGGCCGGCCCGGGGCCGAACACCAGTGGTTGCGGCACACGAGCCGTCCACCCTGAAGGACCGGCACGGCTCGCTGACCACAGGCGGCGCAGATACGGCTACGGCTGTCCCGCATGTAACTCCTCCGGCATTGAGGCGCCGGCTCGCGCCGGCAACGCGCAACAGGCAAGGCACGGCCTTTGTTTGTGGGTGCCGGCGACTCCCCTACCGCAACTCTGCCAGGAGGGTGCGACCACCCGACGGCGGGCAGGGGAAGCCGGGCCACCCTCCGGTGCCTACCATGGCCCCATGGACGTCGAGGTCGTGGTCGAGATACCCAAGGGTACCCGCAACAAGTACGAGGCCAATCACGAGACGGGCGAGATCTGGCTCGACCGCATGCTCTTCACGGCCACCCGCTACCCCGAAGACTACGGTTTCATCCCCCGCACCCTGGCCGAAGACGGTGACCCTCTCGACGCGATGGTGCTCTTGGAGGAGCCCACCTTCCCGGGGTGCCACATAAAGGCCCGGCCAGTGGCTGTTTTCCTCATGCGCGACGAGCACGGCAACGACGCCAAAGTACTATGCGTAACTTCGAGCGACCCCCGCCAGGCCAGCGTAAAGGAGCTGGAGGATCTGCCTAACCACGAGCTGGACGAGATCGCCCACTTCTTCGCCATCTACAAGACCCTCGAGCCGGGGAAGGTGGCCGAACCGGGAGGATGGCACTCCAGGGAGATGGCAGAACGGACCATAGAGGAGGCTCGGCGCCGCTACCAGGCACAAGGTGCCCAAGGTCGGGGCGCCTAAGGCCAGGCAGCCCCCGTCACACGCCTACCAACCCAGCTACGATGTCGAACGCCTGGCCGACGGTCGCCAGCTTGCTCGGGTCCATGTCGGGCAGGCGGATCGAGAAGGCGTCGTTGAGCGCCAGCGTTATCTCCACCACAGCGAGGCTGTCAGCTTCGAGGTCCTCGGCCCAGCGTGCCTCGGCGGTCACCTGGGCCGGGTCGATGTCGAGGACCTCGGCCACGCAGCCCTGAAAGGTGGCGAAGGCCTCTTCGCGGCCCATCTTGTTGGCTCCCATCGCCACAGAGGCTAGCCGACAGTTCGGCCAGAAGGACCAGCCAAGACAAAGGGCGCAAGATAGGGCCGGGACGTGCAGGTAGGGACGTGCAGGTAGGGACGTGCTGGCCCTGCGCCGGCCAGCCGGTGGCCCGCCTGGTTGCCCCTTAGTATCGTGGCCCCCCATGGCGCTTCTGGCAGGCAAGCGGCTCCTGGTGACCGGGGTCTTGACCGACGACTCGATCGCCTACGCGGTCGCGGCGCTGGCCCAGAAGGAGGGGGCCGAGGTGGTGCTCACCGGTGCGGGCCGGGGTCTCGCCCTCACGAAACGGGTGGCCAAGCACTTGCCGGCGCCGCCGCCGGTGCTCGAACTCGACGTGACCGTACCCCTGCACGTTGCCAACGTCGTGGAAGACTTGAAGCAGCGCTGGGGAGCCCTCGACGGCGTACTGCACTCGATCGGCTTCGCGCCCCAGTCCTGCCTGGGAGGCGGTTTCCTCGACGCCCCTTGGGAAGATGTCCAAGTGGCGCTCCAAGT
>DAHWQF010000028.1:5915-9344 GCA_027334785.1 Acidimicrobiaceae bacterium | reverse complement strand
CGGCTTCGCGCCCCAGTCCTGCCTGGGAGGCGGTTTCCTCGACGCCCCTTGGGAAGATGTCCAAGTGGCGCTCCAAGTTTCGGCGTACTCCCTCAAGGTCCTGACGGCGGGCTTCCTGCCCCTCTTACAGGCCGCCGGTGGGGGGTCGGTGGTGGGGCTCGACTTCGATGCGACCGTCGCCTGGCCCTACTACGACTGGATGGGCGTGGCGAAGGCTGCGCTCGAATCGACGGCCCGTTACCTCGCCCGGGACCTGGGCCGGCACCGGGTGAGAGTCAACCTGGTCGCGGCAGGACCGCTACGGACCGTGGCCGCCAAGGCGATCCCCGGGACGTCCGCTTTAGAGAAAACCTGGGGCGAACGTGCCCCGCTCGGCTGGGACACCTCCGACGCGAGTTCGGTCGCCAAGGCCTGTGTGGCTCTGCTGTCGGACCTCTTCCCCGCCACGACCGGCGAGATCGTCCACGTGGACGGCGGTTTTCACGCGGTGGGAGCCTGAGGTGGCCGAGCCCTCTCCTCGAGTGGCGCTTGGACGCGTCGTGCTCGTCTCTGGCGGTAACCGGGGTATTGGGCACGCCATCGCGCGCCGGTTTGCAGCCAGCGGGGACCGGGTGGCGGTGACCGTAAGGCGGGCACCGGTAGAGGGCTTGTTCAGCGTGCCCTGCGACGTCACAGACATGGCCGCCGTAGACAAAGCTGTCGAGAGGGTCGAAGCCGAGCTCGGCACCGTGGATGTCCTGGTGGCCAACGCCGGCGTGACCAACGACAAGCTCCTGCTCCAGATGGACGAGGCCTCTTTCACGTCGGTGCTTGACACCAACCTGACCGGCGCCTTCCGGCTGGTGAAGCGCGCCCTGCCCAAGATGCTGCGTGCCCGTCGGGGACGTATTATCTTCATCTCGTCCATCGCTGGGCTGTCGGGCAGTCCTGGTCAGGCCAACTACGCCGCCTCGAAGGCAGGCCTCGTCGGCTTCGCCCGCAGCCTGGCCCGCGAGCTTGGGACCCGCAACATCACTGTGAACGTCGTCGCACCGGGGTTCATCGAGACCGACATGACCGCCGTGCTCAGCCAAGCGCGCCGCGACCAGATGCTCGCGGAGGTGCCACTCAGGCGCTTTGGCCTAGCCGAGGAGGTCGCCGGGGCTGTGCACTGGCTCGCCTCGGAAGACGCCAGCTACGTGACCGGAGCCGTCATCCCGGTCGACGGCGGGCTCGGGATGGGCCATTGACGAGCGGGCCCAGGGAAGCCGGCGGAGGGGCACCCCAGCCCGAGGACAGCGGGAGGGGCCGCGTCGGTTCGGGGTCCCCTTCGGCGTCTCCCGGCGTCGGGATCGCGGGTACACCGGCCCCGCGGCGCCTCCCGGCCCCCGCCGAGGTGCTGCCCCACCGCCCACCGTTTTTGTTCGTGGACGAGGTCACCGCTATCGAGCCTGGCGTGCGTGCAACGGGCCTTTGGCACCTGTCCGGCGATGAAGCTTTCTTCGCGGGCCATTTCCCCGGGCGTCCTACGCTCCCCGGCGTGCTCATGGTCGAAGCCCTCGCTCAACTCGGTGGCCTGGCGGTGCTGGCCGAGCCTCGCTTCGCTGGCTACCTCCCCCTCTTCGGCGGGATCGACAAGGCCCGTTTCCGCCGCCAGGTCGTGCCGGGCGAAACCTTGGAGCTCGCAGTGGAACTGGACCAGCTCGGCTCCACGGCCGGCCGCGGGCGTGGCACCGCGTCCGTCGAGGGCAAGGTGGCCGCCACTGCTTCTATGCTCTTCGTGCTGGTGCACCCCTAAGCACCCCCACCCCACGCTGCCGTTTGGGCAACCTTAAACTTCCGAGCCACGCCGAAATCGTCCCGGTCACGCCGACCGTCAGCGAAAAGTTAGACGAGAGCGGGGCAGCAACAGATTTCACGCGACGATCGCCCCCTTGTAGCCGTCGGTTTACTTCAGGTTCAACTTGGCCTCATATCGTATGGTCACCGTGAGCCCGGTTCATAGTTCGGTGGTCGGCAAGGGATGATGACTTCGGTGCCGGTCGAGGCCGCCGTCAGTAGCGGCGACTGCCCCGTGACGGTGGGAGCTGGCGCCGGGGGGGTGTCCATGCAGGCCAAGGACCTCGCCCTTGGCTTCGGCTCGGCCACGGTCCTTTCGGGCCTCGACCTCGAAGTGGGAAAGGGCCAGCTAACCGCGTTGATCGGCCCGACCGGTTCGGGCAAGACCACCTTCCTCCGGTCGCTCAACCGCATGAACGACAAGGTGGCCAAGCACTGGCACCGGGGCGACGTCTTGCTAAACGGCGCCAGTATCTACGCGCCGGGGGTGCAGTTGATGGCGCTGCGGCGCCGTGTCGGGATGGTCTTCCAGCGGCCCAACCCCTTCCCGATGTCGATCGCCGGCAACATCCTGGCCGGCGTCAAGGCCCACCGCATCGCAGGCAAGGAGCATTACCGCGATATCGTCGAGGCCCGCCTGAGGGAGGTCGGCCTTTGGGACGCGGTGCGCAACCGGCTCAGCTCCTCGCCCTTTAGCCTCTCGGGCGGCCAGCAGCAACTGCTGTGCCTGGCGCGGGCGCTTGCCGTCGGGCCCGAGGTGCTCCTGCTCGACGAGCCCACCTCTTCTTTGGACCCGGTGACGGCCGGGAACATCGAGGAGATGGCCCGCGCCCTCGTGCCGGCGCTCACCGTGGTCATAGTCACCCACAACCTGGCCCAGGCTCGCCGCATCTCCGACCAGACCGTCTTTTTCTACCAGGGGAAGATGGTCGAGCGCGGTGAAACGGCCCAGTTGTTCGAGGACCCACAACAACCCGAGACGGCAAGGTACGTAACCGGCCGCATGGGCTGAAGGCCCTGCCCGGGTAAACGGCGCCGGGCAGCAACAAAGAGCGGGTGGCGCCGCACCCGCTGGCACAAGAGCAAACCCTTAGCCAAGCACGCACCAAAAAGAGGAGGAACACGACAAATGCCGACAGCTAAGAGCAGCCGGCCCAGGGCCCGCAAGGCCACCCCGGCGGCGCTAGCCGCTGCGGGCGCGCTCGTGACGGCGGTGTCAGCCGCGAGCAGCCTGCTGGGCGCGAGCAGCGCCCTGGCCGCCCCCCGGGCCGTGCAGCCCAAGGCCCTGGCCACCAAGGCCCTGGCCACCAAGGCCCTGGCCACCAAGGCCGCCGAAACACCCCCGAAGGCCAAAGTCGCCATCTCCGAGACGGGCAGCACGCTGCTGTACCCGCTCTTCCAGCTCTGGGCACCGGCCTACCACAAGCACTACCCCAACATCACGATCACACCCCAGGGCACGGGCTCGGGCACGGGGATCTCCGACGCCGAGGGGGGCAGCATCAATATCGGGGCCTCCGACGCCTACCTGTCGCCGACCGACTTCGCCCAGTACCCGGGCATCATGAACATCCCGCTCGCCATCTCGGCCCAGATGGTCAACTACAACGT
>DAHWQF010000028.1:1435-5815 GCA_027334785.1 Acidimicrobiaceae bacterium | reverse complement strand
CCGACCGACTTCGCCCAGTACCCGGGCATCATGAACATCCCGCTCGCCATCTCGGCCCAGATGGTCAACTACAACGTGAAGGGCGTCCCCGCATCAACGCACCTGAAGCTCGACGGCGGGGTACTGGCGGCCATCTACGAAGGCCGCATAACCAACTGGGACGACCCCCACATAAAGTCGCTCAACCCGGGCGTCAAGCTGCCCAACGAGAAGATCGTGGCGCTGCACCGCTCCGACTCCTCGGGCGACACGTTCATCTTCTCCACCTACCTGTCTGACTCCAACCCCGGGGGCTGGGGCAAGTCGATCGGCTACGGAACGAGCATCAGCTTCCCCTCCATCTCGAACGCCTTGGCCGAGGAAGGCAACGGGGGCATGGTGACGGGCTGCGAGAAGACGCCGGGCTGCATCGCCTACATCGGCATCAGTTACAAGCACGAGACCGACGCCGGTTACCTCGGCGAGGCGATGCTGCAAAACCGCTCGGGCACCTTCCACCTCCCGGTGGCCGCCACCATAATCTCCGAGGCCGGGGCGGCCTACGAGCAGACGCCCCCCGACGAGGCGCTCTCCCTCGTGTACGACGGGGCCAGGGGCGGCTACCCGATCATCAACTACGAGTACGCCATCATCCCGCCGAAGGAACACAACGCGACCACCGCCCAAGCCGTGAAGGCGCTCCTTTACTGGGCCATCGACCCCAAGGGCGGCAGCTCTCCGTCGTTCCTCGACCAGGTCGGCTTCCAGCCCCTGCCGACGAGCATCGCCCAGCTCTCGGCGGCCCAGATAGCCAAGGTCAAAGGGTAGAAGTGGCACTGGCAGCCAGGCACGCGCCCGCAGCCCAAGCTCCCGCGGCCTCAGCCGGAGGGCGCGGGCCGCTTGCCTGGCTGCGCGCGTTCTCACGCCGGTTGACCGGGGAGCGGTCTTTCCTCCGGTACGCGACGGGCGTCGCCGCTCTCCTCCCTCTGCTCGCACTCCTGGGCATCGTCGCCATCCTCGCCGCCAAGGCTTGGCCGGCGATGAAGCTCAACGGTGCCGGGTTCTTGTGGCGGAGCGTGTGGGCTCCCGGCAGCACCTACGGGGCCCCGGTCAAGACCGACGGCGTCCTCCACCCCGTGGGCGCCGAGTACGGTGCCCTCCCGCTCATCGTCGGGACCCTGGCCAGCTCCGCGATCGCAGTACTTTTCGCCGTGCCCCTCTCGGTCGGCGCCGCCTTGGCAGTGGTCGAGAAACTCCCCCGTCGGGCGTCGCACCTCCTCGGGATGTTCCTGGAGCTGCTCGCCGGGATCCCGAGCGTCGTCTTCGGCCTTTGGGGGATCCTCACCTTCGGGCCGGTCCTGTCCCGTGATGTTTACCCGGCGGTCGCCAGCATTATGCCTGACACCCCCGTCCTCAGGTTTTTTAGGGGGAACACCGGTTACGGCGAGGGGCTCATGACCGCCGGCCTCGTCCTTAGCGTCATGATCATCCCGATCGTCGCCGCGACCACACGAGACCTGCTCCGCCAAGTGCCCGTCCTGCCGAAGGAAGGGGCGGCCGCGCTCGGCATGAACGACTGGGAGGTAGCGAAGAAGGTGAGCATCCCCTGGGTGAGGGCGGGCATAATCGGGGCTTCCGTGCTGGGGCTGGCGAGGGCTCTCGGCGAGACGATGGCTGTGGCCATGGTCTCGGGCAGCCTGCTCGGCACCATGCCCGCCAACCTCTATGGCAAGATGGGCACGATCGCTTCTACGATCGTCCAGCAGCTCGACGGCGCTTTTTCCGACGGGACCGGCTTCGCGGTGCGGACGCTGGCGGAATTTGCGCTCGTCATAGCCGTCATCACGCTCCTCACCAATATCGCAGCGAGGTTGCTCGTGCGCAAAGTGGCCACGACCGCCTTGCCCGTCGGGCGCGGTGTGTAGACGTGGGTGCTCCCGGAGCAGACGGCGCCGTCCCGGCGGACGCCGGCGCGGGCCCCGGGGCCCTGCTGGAGGAAGGAGGGCCTGGAGCGACGCTCGACCTCTACGGCCGGCCCTCTTGGGCCCGGCGCGCAGCCAGCTTGGCCGGCTGGGGTGCCTGCATGGTCGCCACCGGGCTGATAGGCGCCCCGCTCATCTGGGTCGTCTACGGGGTGGCGGCCAGGGCGGTCCCGCACTGGCACTGGAGCGTGCTCACCGAGACCACCTCGAGCACCGGCGGCGGCCTGGCGAACGAGATAGTGGGCACGCTCCTCTTGATGGCCGGCGTCGTCGTGCTCGCCGGGTCGGTCGGGGTACTGTCGGGCGTCTACCTGGCCGAGTACGCCAAGGGCCGCCTCGGCTCGGTCCTGCGCTCGGGCTCCGAGGTGCTGGCGGGGATCCCCTCGATCGTCCTCGGCTATGTCGGCTACATAGCGCTCGTGATCGGCCTGCATTGGCAGTTCTCCTTGGCGGCAGCTCTGATCACGCTGTCGGTGCTCACGGTCCCCTACATCGCCAAGAGCACCGAGGTCGCCATGCGCCAGGTCCCAACTGCCTACCGGGAAGGCGCGGACGCGCTGGGCCTGCCCGAGCTCACCACGCTGCGCCGGGTCACGCTCGAGGCAGCACTACCGGGGGTCACCACCGGCCTCCTGGTGGCGATCGCCATATCGCTCGGCGAGACGGCGCCCCTGCTCTACACGGCGGGCTTCACCGACAATATGCCGGGCCTCAGCCTCACCCACGCGCCGGTCGGCTACCTCACCTACGCCGTGTGGACTTTCTACAACCAGCCCTCCACGGCCTTCCAGGACCTCTCCTACGACGCGGCTTTGGTATTGGTGGTGCTCGTGCTCCTGCTCATAATCGCGTCACGCTTGATCGTCGCCCTGACCCAGAAGCACACCGAGAGCAACTGAAGCTCGCACCCGGGACGTCCCGCCGCCCGAGCACCCCTGTGAGCATCAGGCGGCCAAAACGAAAGGTGAACCATGCACCTCCTAGCTGCCGCTTCGCCGGCCATATACCACATGGACTTCTTCCAGGCGATCGTCATCGGGCTCATCCAGGGCATCTTCGAGCTCTTCCCGCTCTCCAGCCTCGGCCACACGGTGCTCATCCCGTCCTGGATCGGGGGCAGCTGGGCTACCCTTGTGCGCCAGGAGTCGCTCGCCGAGAGCCCTTACCTCGCCTTCATCGTCGGCCTCCACCTCGCCAACGCGATCGCCCTCTTGGCCTTCTACTCCAGGGAGTGGTACCGGGTCATCAAAGGGTTCTTCGTGAGCCTGTTTCGGCGGCGCGTGGAGGTCGACACCGAGCGCCTGGCCTGGCTGATCGTGATCGCCACCATCCCCGTCGGCATCCTCGGGCTCGCCTTCGAGCACACTTTCCGCACCCTTTTCGCCAAGCCCCTCGCTGCCGCCATCTTCCTCACCGCCAACGGCGCCATCCTCGCCGCCGGCGAGTGGTACCGCCGACGTAGCCAGCGGCACTCCAGCGTTGCGGCGACGAACTCCGAGGAGCTGGTCGTGCCGGGGGGGGCTGAGGCTGTCCGTGGCCCTGGCGCCGCCGGCGCAGGGGAGCTGCGGGACGGAGGGTCGGCGCTGATCAGGTTCCGTAACGAGAAGTTCGTCACGATGGACCAAGGCGCCGAGCGCCGGTTGGCCACCCACATCAGCATCTGGAGCGCCATCTGGATCGGCGCCTCCCAAGCCCTGGCGCTCTTGGCGGGCATCAGCCGGGAGGGCGTCGCCATGGTCGGCGGCCTCTACCGGGGCCTGTCCAACGAGGACGCCATGCGCTTCGCCTTCTTGCTATCGACGCCGGTCATCTTCGCGGCCGGCGCCCTTAAGGTCCCAGACCTGCTCGGCCCCCTCGGCAACGGCACCCGGGCGCAGGTGCTCGTCGGCAGCGGCGTTGCCGTCGTAGCGTCGTTCGCGGCGGTGGCGTTCCTAAGCCGCTATTTCAAGACCCGGACCCTCGTCCCCTTCGCCGTCTACTCGGCCCTGTTCGGTGTTGCCTCGGTCGTGCGTTTCGGGATCTTCTAAGCAGCCGTGGGAGCCGTTGCCAGATGCCGGGCCTGGTGCCGGCGCCGTTGGGTATTGGCTGCGATCGCACTGCGGGCGACGCTACGGGAGTTCTACCCGGCTGCCCTCGTCGCCTTCGGGGAGGACCTGGCCGACCGGGACGCCGTCGCCGTGCTCGAGCGGGCCCCGACCCCGAAAGCCGGGCGCTCCCTCACCCGGGCAGCCGCAGAGGCCGCACTGCGCCGGGCCGGGCGCCAGCGCAACGTGAAGCGCCGTGCCGAGGAGATCCGCGAAGCGCTCCGGAGCGAGCAGCTCGCCCCGGCCGAAGGCGCGGTGAGCGCCTACGGGGCCGTGGTCCGCTCCGCAATGGCAGTGGTGGCCGAGATGAACCGCCAGCTCGAGGCCATGGAGGC
>DAHWQF010000028.1:0-1425 GCA_027334785.1 Acidimicrobiaceae bacterium | reverse complement strand
AGCGCCTACGGGGCCGTGGTCCGCTCCGCAATGGCAGTGGTGGCCGAGATGAACCGCCAGCTCGAGGCCATGGAGGCAGAGCTCGCCTCGCACCTTGACAGGCACCCGGACGCCGAGGTCATCTACAGCCAACCAGGGCTCGCAACGGTGCTCGGCGCCCGGGTGCTCGGCGAGTTCGGGGACGACCCGGACCGCTACGTAGATGCTAGGGCAAGGAAGAACTACGCCAGCACCTCGCCGGTCACGGTCTCCTCGGGCAAGAGGACGCCGGGCAAGAGGGGCACGGTGAAGGCCCGCTGGGTGGGCAACGACCACCTGAGGGACGCCTGCCAGTTATGGGCGTTCTCGGCCCTTTCCGCCTCGCCCGGCGCCAGGGCCTATTACGACGCCCTGCGTGACCGCAAGATCGCCCACGACGCAGCCCTCCGAGTCGTTGCCAACCGCTTGGTCGGCATCCTCGACTGTTGCTTGCGCCGCCACGTCCTCTACGACGAGGAAGCCGCCTGGGGGCACTGGAAGGCCGCCAAGGCCGCGTAGCACCGCGCCAAGGACAACTGGTCCACGCTCGGAACCGCCGGCGCGACGGCATGGTCCGTCGCGCCTCTCAACTGAAAAGGAGGAGCAATGCCAATGGAAAAAAGTTATCCACAAGCCCTTGACACTTCCGACCGTAGGGTGTCTGGGCATCGAGGAGCGGTGCCCGAACGCGCGCCAGGCTGGCGCGCGTAGAGCCGAAGAGGAAGTCGTCCAAATAGGCAACGTCGACGACGTCCCGCGAGCGGTCGGCCACGAAGCTTGCCCAGCGCTGCTGGACGATGGGCCGCAGCACCCCGGCCAGGCGCACGAGCCATTCCCCCGCCCCCAACTGCAGGTAGAGGGTGTCGTCGAAGCTGGCGGAACGGATCCTTGCCTCTGGTACCTCGTCGGGCCAGCCGTAGTCGTAGAGGAAGCGGATCTCCCGGGTGCCGGCGCTAGTGGAGAAGCGCTGAAGCTTGGGCAAGGGCATGCGGATAACGGTGACCGCGACCTGGTCCTCTAACCGGGCAAAGTCGCTCGGGAAACGCGCGCGCGCCTGGTCGGTGCTGGCACCCGCGCCGAGGCCGTGCTGCTCTCAGAAGACAGCAACCTTGGCAACCAGGTCGCGGGCCTGGGTCGAGTGGCGCAGGTAGCGGTAGCCCCCGGGCCCGGCCGTGTACGGCAGCGCATGGGGCCAGAACAGCTCGAGGACCCTTCGGCCCACCCGCCGGGCCGACACCCGCTCGGGTGCCTTCCCGTCCGGCCCGACGGACTCCACGCAGACGTCTATGAGCGCAGCCAGTGTGGCGAACTTGTAGGTGGCGGTGAACCGGCCGCTGTCGAGCAGCGCGAGGAGCCTCTCGGCGAACCGCAGGGCCGCGTCCGGGCTCCCCTGGGCCCCTTGTCCAC
>DAHWQF010000289.1 GCA_027334785.1 Acidimicrobiaceae bacterium | reverse complement strand
AAGATCGAGACGGAACACACTGACGACGGCTTCACCATCTGTCGCCCGATCGGTGAGCTAGACGCCTTCACGGTCAGCCAGTTCCGCCAAGCCCTAGCGGAGCTGGCCTCCCAAGCGCGCCTAGTGATCGACATGAGCGCCGTCCCCTTCGTGGACTCTGCCGGCCTCGGAGCACTGATCGGGGGCATTCGCCGGGCGCGCGAACTCGGCGGCGACGTCGTGGTCGTCGTCAACCGGCCCGGGCTCGTGAGGACGCTCAGGACGACCGGCTTCGACAGGATCGTGGCCATGACCGAGACCCTCGACGCGGCCAAGCAAGCCTTCGAAAAACCCACCGACAATGGCGGCACGCCGCCAGAGGCCTGACGGGCCCGTCAGCCTCCGTCCAGGTAGCGGGCCACTTCGGCCAGGGCCTCAAGGTCGGCGACCTCCCGCGCCAGGAACGGCACCGGGTACAGGCTCGCTTTCGGTAGTGCCCCGGTCACCCGGTCGAGCTGTTCTTCCTCCTTGGAAGCAACCAGGGCCAGCTGTTCCAGGTTGGTTATGAAAGGTGCCAGCGGGCTCCCAGCCAGGCCGTCAGCCACCCCGGGGCTAACGGGCTGGTAGCGGGGGTAACAGCGGTTGACGATGACCTTGTCCACCTTGAGCCCCTCCCCGGCGAGCTGGCTGGCAAGGAAGAGCGCCTCGTCCACGGTGTCGCGTCGCGGCGAACAGACCAGGGCAAACTCGGTCCGCTCGGAGTGCAGCAGCTCGTCCGCCCGCGCCGCCCGGGCACGGAACCCGTCTTCCATACCTTCGAACTCGGCGAAAAACTCGACCGTGTCCGCCACCACCTGACCGCCGGCCACTTTTGCCACCGTCCGGAGCAACAGCTGGCCACCGAACTCGATGGCGCGGAGGCCGGCTCGCGTCGGTGCCATGAGCAAGCGAAAGACCCGGTTGTCGAGGAGCCGGATGAGGTGCCTCGGCGCTTCCATGAAGTCAAGCGCGTGGCGAGCGGGAGGAGTGTCCACCACGATTAGGTCCCAGCGGCCGCTCTCTTGGAGCTCGTAGAGCTTTTCCACCGCCATGTACTCCTGAGTCCCGGATAAGGCAGCGGAGATATTGCGGTAGACCGGGTTGGAGAGGATGGCATTGGCCTGGGTCTCGCTCGTTGCGTACCGCCCCACCAGGTGGTCAAAGGTGCTCTGGGCGTCCAGCATCACGGCCCAGAGCTCGCCCGGCCAGCCCCGGGCGCCGGCCGGCGGGCCGACCCGGTGCGGTTCGTTGCCCACATGGCGGGTCCCGAGGGCGTCGGCGAGCCGGCGGGCCGGGTCGATCGTCACCACGCATGCACGCCTTCCGTCGTTCGCGCCTCGGAGCGCAAGAGCAGCTGCCGTGGTCGTCTTGCCTACACCCCCGGGGCCGACACAGACGACGACATCGGGGCCGAGCAGCGTCGCCCGCCTCCCTCTCATGGCACCAGCCAGCTCGCTCGTCGCATCAGCCCGCGCGCCCGCAGCACCTTTTTGGCCCATGGCAGTGCGCTCACCCCTGGCCGCTCGTGGCCGCTCGCTCACGCCGGCACCCTGCCCGTCCGCAGGGACCTCACTGCTCACGGGAGCTCCACCGGTTCCCAGCTGGCGACCGCCTCCCTGAGCGCGGCGGTGAGGACTTCCAACTGCTCGGGGCCGAGGTCGGCACTGAAGCAAAACGGCAGTTCGAGTTGCGGGAGGGGTAGTTCCTCCGCCAGCCGGGCCACCTGGGCGGCCTGGGCTTCCTGGCGTAGGAGCCTTAGTTGCCCCGCCGCGCTCAGGCTGTCGGCGTCGCCGGCACCCAGCGTCACGCCGGCACCGGCCGCCAGCCGGCGCAGGTCGTCGGCACCCAGTCCCCCAGGGAGGGGGAGCACCGGCAGCCTGCCGTTCACGACGACCGCGCAGAGCTTGGTTCCGGCGCGGTCCTCGAGCAACTGAGCTGTCTCGACGGTTTCGCTCACCGGGGTCTCCTCCGGCGTCGTCACGAGGACCACCTGGCAGCGGGCTGGGTCCGAGAGCATCTCCACCACCTCTTGGGCCTGGGCACGCACAGGCCCGCCGCTGGCCGCTTCGAGCAGGCCGTGCGGGCTCTGAAGAAAGCGGACGGCGTGGCCCGCGGCAGGCGCGTCCAGCAGTATTAGCTCTGGCGCCCCCGTTAGGCCCGCGGCGGCCGCTCTTTCCATTTGCTTCATCTTCCCGAGCACGAGCATGTCGGGCATCCCAGGTACGGCCGTGGCCACTACGTCGAGTGCGCCCGTGCTCAACAGACGGCGCGAGAGCCGCCGCATACCGTGAAGGTGGAGGTACTCGACCAGGGCGGTGTCGGGCCGTAGTTCCCTCGCCCGCACCTCCCCGTTGGCCTCCCCCACCCTCAAGGCCATCTCGTCGTAGGCGAGAGCCCCGTCACTCCCGAACAAGCGGGAGAGATTGGCTGTCTCGGTCTGCCGCTGGTCGCTGGCCGTGGCGACCTGCACGACGACCACTCGGAGCCCAGCACTAGCAGCAAGGTTGGCCATCACGCCGCTCACGGTGGTCTTGCCGGTCCCGCCCTTGCCGGTGACGATCAAGACCCGCGCCTGCGAGAAGAAGCTCAGCGGCTCCAAACGGGCTCCTGCGGCACAGACCTCACGCGAAAGAGCAGGCTAGCCGCCGGCGGCTCTCCTGCTGCGCGGCCAACTGAGCCGTCGCCAGGCCAGGCCAGATTGCCTATTGCCAGCCGGCCTGAGCAGGGGTACCTTCGATCTAGAGGTACTGAGAGTGAGTGTAACACTGCATGCACCGGAGGACTGGCAGGTTAGAGCGGCCTGCCGGGGGCACTCGGCGGCCATCTTCTTCGCCCCGACCCACTTCGAGCGAAAAGAGGCGCGTGTCGCCCGAGAACGGCAGGCCAAGGCCGTGTGCGCCATGTGCCCCGTGCGCAAAGAGTGCCTGAATTATGCCCTGCGGATACACGAGCCGCACGGCATCTGGGGCGGCCTCAACGAAGCCGAGCGGCGCGCCATCACCGGCTGAGGCACGTCCCGGGGCACCTCGAAGGCAGGGCGCAGCAAGTTCCGTGCGCCCTGAGCTAGCTCGTCGGAGGAGGGCCTTCTCCCGCCCGTGAAAGGGTCGAGCCCGGAGCACTCGGCTCTTCTCTAGGGCTGTTCGCCTGGGGGTAGTTCGCGTTGCGGGCGGCCTCCGACGCCGCTTTGAGCGCGTCTATGACCCGGGCATTGGGCGCTCCGACCTGGCTCAGCCTCAAGGGCGGGGCCTGTCGCGACGGCTTTGGTGCGGCATTGCCGGCGGCCACGACGACTCCGAGCGGGCCGGCGGCGAGTCCCTCGACCAGGCGGCCCAGGAGCCAGCCACAAAATGGCCAAAGCACCAGTTCGACCGCGGCCCCGAACCCGAGCCCGGCGGCGACGTCGGCGGGGTAGTCCGCGCCTACGTAGACCCTGGCGAAGGCCAGCAGCAAGGCCGCCACTAGGGCGATGGAGGCCAGCCCATGACGCCGGGCCAAGTAGAGGCCAGTCACCACGGCGCCTGCCATAGCCGTACGGGCGTCGGGCAGCGGAGCGCCGCTGGCAGGCACGAGCAGCTCGACATGGTGCAAAACCCGGTAAGGACGCGCCTCGTCGAGCAGCGGCGCCACCAATTGCTGGGCGCCGAGCGCCACCAGCGCGCCCAGACCTCCCCACAAGGCCCCGGTGACCCCTTCGGGCCGGTGCCGGGCCACGAGCCACGCTCCGAGGAGGAGCACTGCCAGGACAAGGAGGCCCGCCCCCACTGGGGACGCCGCCTTCTCGGCGTAGGCCGCCATAAACCCGTGCGCCCACTGCGACCTACGGGCGAGCCGGTTGAGGTCCAAGTACAAGCTGGTACCCACGGCCACCACCTCCCGTCGACCAAGGCGAATCTACTGGCCTGGGCCCTCAGGTTCAACGGTCAGCTGAAGCTGTGGCTCAGGGCCGGGCTCCAGCCATCTTTGTTGCCGTAGTTTGCATGAGGGCCCAGAGGGCCTCGATGTCGGGCCACTCGGTCGTCTCCGAACCCACAGACACCCTCACCATCCAGCGTCCGTCGAGGTGGGCCGGGGTGAGGTGGGCTTCCCCGGTGGAGTTCACGGCCTCGCACCAAGCCAAGGTGTGCCTGTCGAGCTGCTCGCCAGCCAGACCTTCGGTAACGTGCAGGACGCAGAGCGTCTGGAGCGGGACGGGTGCGACCAACCGCCAACCAGGCGCTTCTTCGACGAGACGGGCCAAGCGTGCTGCATTGGCCAGGTCACGCCGGAGCCGTGCTCGGATGGCTTGGGCTCCCTCCAAGCGCAACAACGCCCATAGCCGGAGCGCCCGGAAGCGGCGCCCGAGCGGGAGCCCCCAGTCCCTGTACTGGACCACCGCCCCGTCGCGCGACGAGCGCAGGTAGCTCGGGTCGGTGGCCATGACCGAGACGAGCGCAGCTGGGTCCTTTACATAGAAAAGGGACGTCTCCAGCACCGAACCGAGCCACTTGTGAGGGTTCCAGGAAATGGAGGCGGCGTCTTCGATGCCCGTGAACAGGCCCCTGCACTCCTCGAGCAACATGGCGGAGCCGGCCATGGCCGCGTCCACGTGCACCCACGCCCCGTAGCGGCTGGCCACCCGGCAGATCTTGTCGATCGGGTCAAAGGCCGTCGTGGCGGTGGTGCCCGCCGTCGCCACTATGGCGGCGGGCCGCCGGCCCGCCCCCGCGTCTTCGGCCATCATCTTTTCCACAGGGACCAGATCCATGATGAGAAGCTAGCATGTCGCTTGCTAATTCCTGACCGAACGATCGGCCAGAGACCCGTAAGGTTGGCTAGAGGAGGTGTGCCCGGTGCCCGGGGTGTTTCTTGTAGGCGGTGTACGGACGGCACAGGGTCGCTATGGCGGTGAGCTGTCTGGATCACGCCCTGACGATCTGGCCGCGCTCGTTGTAGGTGAAGCGGCTCGGCGGGTGGGGATC
>DAHWQF010000288.1 GCA_027334785.1 Acidimicrobiaceae bacterium | reverse complement strand
CGTTGTGCACCCTAGTCGTCCCAGCCGCCGGCACGGTGATGAAGCGCACGCCTTCCCGTTTCGCAGTCGTTGCGAGGACGAACCGGAACAACCCGGGGGCTGCGACCCGGGCCTGGCGACGTGCAAGGTCGGCCTGCTGGTCCGTCGGCGCCTCAGCCGGCCCCGGCCGTGTGACCTGAGGGATGACCATGTCTTCGACCACGATGGCCCCGTAGGCATGGCACAGCTGCGCAGCCAGTACCCGGTACACCTCCCGGCGCCGCCCGGCCAGTTTGTCGTTGGTGTTGGCCACCCGTTCGTAGAGCTGACGGTCCTGCTTCCTCCAGGCCTCCAGGCGGCGAAGGACCTCTTCGTCGTCCACCTGGCGGTTGTCCCGCCACCTTATAGCCAGGGCGGCAAGCCGGGCGGACGAGCGCCACCTGGCCACATCGGCCGCGGCAGCGTCGAGCTGTTCGGCTGCTTCAGGATGGGCCTGGAGCCACCGGACCAGCTCGGCCCGTACGGCGTTCAGCTTCTTGTCACGCCGGCTCTGGAGCTTGCCCACCGCCTCCACGTGTTCGCAGTGCGCCGGCGGGGCCCGCAGCTCCCCGGCATCGCCCCGCTGGTGTACCCAAGAGCGCACCCAGTCAGGCAAGGCCAAAGCGGCTGGCCGGGTGGCCTGCCACACCGCGACGCGGATACCACCGTCATCAGTGCGTCTCCAACCGAGGTCGACGGCCACCGCCCCCGGCCGCTCGCGCTGCTCGCCGCTACCTACGCGGCACGTGAAGCCCACCGAAGTACGGAAATGAGGCCCGATCCTTCGGCGGGTGACCTGGACGAGCACGATGTCGGCATCAGCCGGGACAGGCCGGTGGATGCTGACAGGAACGGTCAGCCACAGCGGCCGACGCCGTTCATCGCTGCCGATGCGGACCGACAGGGTCGTCTTGGCCGCGGCCCGCCGCTCTGAGCGGCTCATCGAGGACCACGCTTCGACATCGGTCACGGCCCGTTCGACGCGGACCATGTTGCGCCACTGGCTGTCGCCGGTGACCAAGGCCGACCAACTGCGTACCGGCTCGTGGGCGCGGCGTTGGAGCTGGACGGTCCAAGTCCCTTCGCCGCTGAAGCGGTGGAAACGCAGTTGGGCGGCCCGGCCCTGCTGACGGGCAGCAGCGACCTGTGCCGCGGCTGTGTCGAAGCTAGCCCTCACGTCGTTGTAAGTGGCCCAGTACAAGCCCGCTTGCTGGACGTACTCGACGTAAGTGGCCTTCAGCTCGGCGAGCATCGAGGCCTTGGCCTCGGCAAAACGGGGCTTCAACACGGCGTACGCGGTGTCCTTGGCCGCCCGCAGTTCCTCGCGCAACTCCCGGCGCCGTACCCGCATGTCCCTCACCCGAGCACGAAGCTCGGCTGGCAAGTGGCGGGACCGCCCTTGCTTGCGAGCCTCAGCTGCCTCTCCCATGAGAACTTTGAACTCCTCTTCGCACTGCTCAGCGTGAGCCGATACTTCGGCAACCTCGGGGCAGGCGGCCCATATCTGTGCCACAACTTCCTCGTATGCGCGATCGATCCCGACAAGGCGGTTCCAGAGCCTGTTGGCGAGCCGCAACTGGACCATGGCATCGTCCGGCACTGTGGCCGCCGCATGCGGGCAACCAAAGCTGTAGCCGACCATGTTGCCCTTGAACGTCGAGCGTTTCATGACGGTGGTGGTGGTCTTTCAGCCTCGACGGTACCGCGAGCGGACGACCACGCTATGTAATACCCATCACCACGCAAAGTCCACAAATCACCCCGAAGGGTGACGACGAGCTGGCTAGCGCTGACCGACAATGACCACTGTCGGTGCTGTAGCCGGCGCGTATGTTCGCGAATGCGGCACAGGTCGGCACCGATGCCGACCAAGCCGGCAGTGGACAGGGCAAGAGGTCCTGGGTCCCGGTCGCGAGGAAGGAGAGAAAAGGAAAGATGGGTACCGGGCTTGAAGGTGGCGGCCAGCTTCTGGCACGGCCTCCGACAGTACCCGCTGGACGGCTGGGTGTACTGGGACGGTCCACAGCACCGAGGGCAGGAGGCCCACCCCAAAGGGGCACAGCAAGGACGGTGCCGTGCGGCCAGGGTGTGCGGGACGGTCCACGCTTCGCCAGGCTGCTCGCTCCTCAGGGCATCGTCGACGTCGCTCCCCATGTCGTCCTGGGAGACCAGGGCGACCCGGAGAACCCCTGCGGCGCTGCTACCGTCGCCACGGTCCAATCTACCGAGCCGGCTATCCGTTACCACGCCAACGCCGGCCTTACCCCTTCGCTCGGGGCCGACTGGACGATCAACGGGGATATCACCCACGTCACGGCCACGACACGGCACAAGACGGCGTATTCCTCGGCAACCCCACACACAGCACCGTGCAAGACGGCATCATCCCTGACGACCGCGGCACGAGGCGGCCCCCGGACGCGACGTTGCCAGTGGCCGTGCTGCCCGTTTGGTCGGCGTCGAACAGGCAGACCGCACGGGCCAGGCCGGGGCTCCTACTAGTAGGCGACTAGCAGTCCACACATGGGACGCCCCAGAAGCGCTTGGCTGGGTAACCGAGCAGCGGGCCTCTCGGTGCTGTCGGGCCACGGCAACAACAATGACGCCGAGGCTCGGGTGGCGCCCCCCGTAGGGCCTGACTGGGAGCTGGAGCCAACCTGTGATGAGCTCGTGCTCCATTACCAGCCAGTCGTCAGCCTGGAGAGCGCCCAATGCACCGGTGCCGAGGCACTGGTCCGCTGGGCGCACCCAGAGCGGGGCGTTGTCCCACCGGACGAGTTCATCGGGGTAGCCGAGTTCAGTGGGTCGGTCCACGCTCTTGGGGCGTGGGTGCTCAAGGAAGCGTGCCGGGCAGCGGTGGCATGGCCAAGACCAACTGGGGCAGCAGACGGTTGGTCCTCCGCGCTCGACCTCGCTGTCAACATCTCACCAGTCCAACTCGACGACCCGGGAATCGTGGGGCTGGTCCAAAGCACGCTGGAGGATACGGGGCTTGCACCCGAGCGGCTGGTGCTGGAGCTGACGGAGCACGTGGTGCTCCGCCATGCCCGGGAGGCTGCGGAGCGGCTTGGGACGCTCCGCAGCCTCGGTGTGCGGGTCGCGCTGGACGACTTCGGGACCGGCTACTCGAACCTCACCTTGCTAAAGGCACTGCCGCTGGACATCTTGAAAGTGGACCGGTCCTTCACGGCCGGCCTTTGCGTAAACCCCGTCGACCATGCGATCGTGGCAGCGACCATCGGCCTAGCACAGGCCCTGCACTTAGAGGTCATCGCTGAGGGGGTCCAGACCGTCGAACAAGAGAGCGAACTACACCGGCTGGGCTGCTCCCACGCCCAGGGCTATCTCTACGGCCGGGCGACGCCCTGGAGCCCGTGCACCACTAACCGGTTGGCGGGAGACACCAAGTACCCAGGCTGCAGGCCAGAATTGTTCCCAATACCAGGCCACCCTCGCCTACTGAGCGGCGCGGGCCCGATGCCTACCCCTGGGATCAGGACACCGACGCAGCCGCAGGTAGCCGTGCACCTGCGCGAGAGTGCTGCCACACCCAAGCGAGCACGTCTTGTCCTGCTCGATGATGATGAGCCGTTCTGCCGCGCGCTCAGCCAGCACCCGGCTCTCAGGGACGATTTCGAGCTGGTCGGTCAGATCGGCCTGGGACCGGCGGGCGTCGTGCTCGTTCGCATGCGCCAGCCCGACGTTGTCTTTGTAGGGGTCGACGGGCCAGGTGGGTACGGCGCCGCACTCCTTCCCAAAATCCGTGAAGCGGCCCCGGCTGCCAAGATCGCAGTGCTCTCTGCCCGCCATCCCGACTTGGCAATGCTGGCGGGAGCCCTGGCCGGGGGGGCTGACACGTGCCTGGACAGAGCGGACGTGCTTGGACAGCTCCCCCAACTGCTAACTGTCCTGCTGCGCGACGGCATGTGGCCCAGGTCCTGTGGCCTGAAGTGAACAGCCAAAGCCGTTTTGTCATGAGGCAGGTGCCAAGCCACGAACACTCTGCAACGCAACGGGGTGCCAAGGCGCGGCCCACCCCCTCGCCCTGCGACGCCGCCCCGACCGACCTCTCCGAGCACCAGGCGTTCGCGGTCGAGCTAGGCCGCAAGATGCGCGCTTCACGGGTCGCCAAAGGGTTGAGCCTTCAAAGCGTTGAGAAGATGACCGGGGGAGGGTTCAAGGCCTCGGTCCTTGGCGCCTACGAACGAGGCCAGCGCATGATCTCGGTGCTGAGGCTCCAGCTCCTGTCCGAGGCCTACCGTGTAGACGTTGAGGAGCTCCTGCCACCGTCGGCAGAAAGGGCCAGTTGGGAGTACCGCTTGGACATGCCGAACGGGGACGAGCTGCTCACGGTGGGGCTCGGCTGGGTGCGGGCCGACGAGCCCGAGCGGGGCCACCTCCCCCTGCGCCTTGTCCTCGCCACCAGAGCGAGCACAAGGAGCAAGCTGCTCATGGTCGCCGACCACGTGAACATGCTGGGGGCCTTGGCGGCAAAGCTCGACGAGGGGACGAGCCTCGGGCTGTCGGGGGCCCAACGCACGCAGCTCTCCAACGTCCTCATCAGCTCTGCGGCCGAACTATCGGAGGCACTGTCGTCTGACTGGGCACTACGCGCCGACCAAGCGCTCTACTTACAGGCGCTCACCGCGATCAGCGAAGCTGTCAGTGCAGCTTCTCGGCACCTTCCCCAGGTCGAACGAGCCGACAACTTGACATAACGCGGGCCCGTACCCCACACCGCCATAAGCCTGTGGCCCCAGGACGAACGCCAGCAGCTCCGCGTGCCTTGTGGCGCCAGCGCCTCATCGACGAGCTAGACCGCAATGCCACCGAGAAGCTCACCTGCATAACTGCTCCCGCCGGGTACGGCAAGACCGTCTTACTGGCGCAGTGGCACGGGGCCAGGCCCTCAGCAGGCATCACCTTTGTGACGTGCGACGACAGAGATGGCGACCTCCGCCACCT
>DAHWQF010000287.1 GCA_027334785.1 Acidimicrobiaceae bacterium | reverse complement strand
CGCCGTTGGGGCCGACGACCCCGACCAGCTCCTCCTCGGCAACGGCCAAGGAGATCCCGTCGGCCACGACCACGCGCCCGAAGCGCTTGGCCACGCGCTCGAGCTCCAAGACCGGGCCCCGGCCCGAGGCCGCGCCGGGAGAAGTCGCCGGCGCCGGGCGCGCGCCCGCCCCCGGCCTGCCGCTGGCCTCCCCCACCCGAGAGGCCGGCCCGGCCTCGCCGGCAGCCACCGTCACTTCGCCGTCAATCGGGATCGTCCCACCGAGGTCGGCAGTGGCATGCCTATGGGTTGGTCGGCTCGAGCTTGCCGTTTATGGGCCAGCTCGGGGCGTCGGAGTTGTCAACGACGAACATGGCGAACGGGAAGTCCGTAAACGGGCCTTTCTTACCGTGCTTCCACTGCACGCCCGCGGCCGGGACCAAGGCCACTCCGGGCGCGGGGCCCTTCGTGAAGTCGAGCGGGCCGTTCATGGTCTCGTGGAGCTTCATGGACTGGAGCTTGGAAGCCACTTCTTTCCCGTCATGGGGGTCGCTCGAGGCCAGGAACGCGCTCCTCGCGACTTCGAAAGCCGCGTACGTCGAGCCGATCGCCTGGGTCCACTGCTGGCCCGTCTTTCGCTGATAGGCGAGCGCGAGGTCCGCCGCCGTCTCGCCCGTGAGAGACGACTTGTAGGGCGCGAACGGCGACCACCACGAATCGGTAGCGATGTTGTTGACGAGCGGCCCCAAGGCCTTTACGTCGGCCGGGAAGAGCAGGACCTTGGCGACCGTCGCGATCTTCGGCTTGAAGCCCTGCTGGGCAGCTTGCTTCCAGAAGGTGTTGAAGTCCGGCGGCAAGGGCACGTTCACGTACACCTCGCAGTCGTGCGACTTGAAGTCGGAGATCATGGAGGTGTAGTTGGTCGTGAGGTCGGGGTAGGCGCCGCCGTCGATGGGCTTGTACCCGGCTGCCTTTGCCATAGCCGGGAAGGCAGCTCTAAAGGCGTTGCCGTCAGCGTCGTTGGGGAACATCTCGGCGACCACCTTGTTGGTCTTTATCCGCTCCCACATCGGTATGAACGTCTTGCCGAACTGGGGCAGCCCGAAGAAGAACATAACGTTGTACTCGAAGCGTTGGGTGGGCTTCAGGGGGTTACCCCCGAGGCCGGCGTACCACGACTCCCAGGGCACGACCGTCGAGACGCACGGCACCCCTTCGGTCTCGCAGATGAGGGCCACGGGGTTGTCGGTCTCGGGCGTGGAACTCGTGATGATGAGGTCGGCGTGGTTGGACAGCACCAGGTCCCTCGCCACCTCCGAAGCGCGGTTCGGGTCGGACTGGCTGTCCTTCACGATGATCTCGACAGCGTAGGTCTTGCCGCCCACCTTCCACCCCTTGGAAAAGGCGGCCGTGCCAACGACCCTTTTCACCGCGAAGTTGTTGGAGGTCGCGAAGTCGGCGAGGGCGCCCGTTTGCGGGCTCACGAACCCGATCACGATCTTGCCCGCTTCGCTGGCCTTCAGGCTTGGGCGGGGCGACGCTCCAGCTACGGCACTGCTGCCGAGCACGCGGGCGGCCCCGAGCAGCGCTGCCCCACCCCCCAACCCGCGGAACAACTGGCGGCGCGAGATCGCGCTCCCGACGGCTCCTTCCTCATCACCCCGACCACTCCGAGTTGGGTCGCCAAGTCGGCTCCCCCTGCTCCCTCCCACTTCGGCCACTGGCCCTCCTTCTGTGTTTGTACACCAAGTGTCCGGATAGCGCACGTACTGTTCGATGCGTGCACAGATGATATAGCGTGTCGGCAGCGAAGGGAAGCCGGGAGGTCGGGTTTGGCAGAAATCATGGACTTGGGCTCGGCCGTGGCGGCGCTCGTCCACGACGGGGACTGTGTGGCCTTCGAGGGCTTCACCCACCTCATCCCCTTTGCTGCGGCCCACGAGGTGATCCGCCAGCGCCGGCGGGAGCTGACGCTCGTGCGGCTCACCCCTGACATCATTTTCGACCAGATGATCGGCATGGGCTGCGCACGAGCCCTCGTCTTTTCGTGGGGCGGCAACCCGGGCGTGGGTTCGCTGCACCGGCTGCGCGACGCCGTCGAGCACGGTTGGCCCGTACCCCTGGCGCTCGACGAGCACAGCCACGCCGGCCTCGCCAACCGGTACGTGGCGGGTGCGTCCGCCCTCCCCTTTGCCGTTATGCGTGGCTACGCGGGCACTGGCCTCGCCGAGCACGCGGCCAACCTCGCCTTCGTGGAGTGCCCGTTCACCGGGGAGCGGCTCGCAGCTGTCCGGGCGCTCCGCCCCGACGTGGCGGTGGTCCACGCCCAACAGGCCGACCGGGAAGGCAACGTCCAGCTGTGGGGCATAACCGGGGTACAGAAAGAAGCAGTCCTCGCCTCTGACCGCTCGCTCGTCACGGTGGAGGAGGTCGTCGACGAGCTCGTCCCGCGCCCTGGTAGCGTCGTGCTCCCCGGTTGGGCAGTGACGGCGGTGGCACAGTCCCCTGGCGGCGCCCGGCCTTCGTACGCGCTCGGCTACTACGACCGCGACAACGACTTCTACGTGGCCTGGGACGCGATTAGCCGCGACCGTGAGCGCTTCTTGGCCTGGATGGGAGAAAACGTCTTGGCCGCGCCACGCGAAGAGGGGGCACCCGTATGAGCTCCTCCCTCGGCGGGTGGGCGACGGTCCTAGCCGAAGTCGACGACGACGGCCTCGCTTGGGTGACGCTCAACCGTCCGGAGAAGCGCAACGCCATGAACCCCACGCTGAACAGTGAGATGTTGGAGGTCCTCGACGCGGTCGAGGCCGAAGACAAGGCCAAGGTCCTGGTGCTGACGGGCGCCGGCGATGCCTTTTCGGCCGGGATGGACTTGAAGGAGTACTTCCGCGACGTCGATGCGGCCGGCGCCGTGGCGCGGGCACGCTCGCGACGGGACGCTAACCAATGGCAGTACCGGCGGCTCATGTTCTTCCCCAAACCGACCATCGCGATGGTGAACGGCTGGTGCTTCGGGGGCGCCTTCACGCCGCTCGTCGCGTGCGACCTCGCGGTCGCCGCCGACGAGGCGGTCTTCGGCCTTTCCGAGGTCAACTGGGGGATCCCTCCCGGTTCGGTTGTCTCGCGCGCCTTGGCCGAAACGGTGCCGGCGCGCGATGCGCTCTATTACATCATGACGGGCCGTTCCTTTACCGGAAAGCAAGCAGCGGACATGCGCCTCGTAAACGAGTCCGTCCCCCGCTCGGTCCTGCGGGAGCGCACCGCCGAGCTCGCCCGTCACCTCGCAGGCATGAACAGAGCTGTCCTCGAAGCCGCCAAGACCGGCTTCAAGCGGGCCCGCAGCATGGAGTGGGAGGTGTCCGAGGAGTACCTCTACGCGAAGCTCGACCAGTCCATCGCTACCGACCCCGAGGGTGGGCGCGAGCGCGGCCTCGCCCAGTTCCTCGACGAGAAGTCCTTCCGCCCCGGCCTGGGCCAGTACCGGCGAGAATGAGCCCTGCGCCCGCCGAAGCAGCCGCATCCTCGCCAGCGGCGCCTAGGGCGGAGGCCCTGAGGCGCCTGCTCCGGCCGCGCTCGGTCGCCGTCGTAGGGGCGTCCGACGACCCGACGACGATCGGCGGCGCGCCCCTCGTACTTCTCGAGAGGTTCGGCTACGGGGGAGAGGTACACCTCGTGAGCCGGACGCGGGGCCACGTGAACGGCGCCGCCTGCATGCGTTCTTTGGACGCCTTGCCCGACGGCGTCGATGCCGCGATCCTCGCCATACCCAAACACGGCGTGGCCGAGGCGGTTGAGGCGGCGGGGCGGCGCGGTGTCGGGGGCGTCGTGGTCTTTTCTTCGGGGTACGCCGAACTGGGCGCCGGAGGGGTGGCCGAGCAGGAGCACCTCGCCTTCCTCGCGAGCAACTACGGCATGGCGCTCGCCGGCCCCAACTGCCTCGGGCTCGTAAACTTCGTAGACGGTGTGCCGCTCACCTTCGGCGACGTGGCGGCCAACCCGTGCCCCGCCAAGCGCTGCCTCGCCATAATCGCCCAGAGCGGGGCGATGGCGCTCGCGCTCACCTACGCGGCGCAGGCCCAAGGGGTGGCCGTAAGCTACACGGTCTCGACCGGGAACGAGGCGGTCCTCGGCGTCGAGGACTACCTCGCCCTGCTGCTCGACGACCCCGCTACGGGCGCCTTTGCCGTCCTTGCCGAGCAGGTCCGCCGGCCAGCCGAGCTCCTCGCCCTCGCCCGTCTTGACCGCTCAAAACAAAAGCCGCTCGTCCTGCTCCTCCCGGGCCGGAGCGCCCGAGCCCGCGAGGCGTCGCGGTCGCACACCGGGGCCATTGCCGGCGAGCAAGGGGCTCTTCGCGCCGCCCTGTCCCGGGAGGGCGTCGTGTTCGTGGCCACGCTCGACGAACTGGTAGATACGGCCGGCCTCCTGGCCAAGGCCCCCCTTCCTGCCGCCGGCGGCGTCGGTTTCATGACCGACTCGGGCGCGGCCAAGACGCTCGCGATCGACCACTGCAGCGCGCTCGGGCTCGAACTGCCCCCGCTCTCGGCAGGGGCCCTGGCCAAGCTCGCCCACGAGCTGCCCCCCTTCGCCACCCCCTCCAACCCGCTCGACATCACCGCCGCGGGGCTGAACGACCCGAGCCTGTACGCGCGCTCGCTCGACGCTTTGCTTGGCGATGACGCGGTCGGCATGGCTGTAGTGGCCGCGATGCCGGGCTCGCCGCTGCAGGGCGCCCAGCAAGCCGCCGCGCTCGTACCGGCAATGGCTACGTCTAAAAAGCCCGTCGTATATACGGTGTTCGGCGACCAGTGGCCGATGGCGGAGCCGGCGCGGGTGAGCATACTCGATGCCGGGCTCCCGCTGTTCCGTTCCCCCGAGCGTGCACTTAGAGCCGTG
This sequence comes from Acidimicrobiaceae bacterium, assembly GCA_027334785.1. GTDB lineage: Bacteria > Actinomycetota > Acidimicrobiia > Acidimicrobiales > Palsa-688 > JAJZYO01. Next base: position 110 of record DAHWQF010000287.1, on the reverse strand, counting down.
CGGGACCTCTGGCACTTTGCCCGAGCGGTGCGGACCGCCGGCGAGCGCCGGCCGCTGAGGGTGCCGCCGCTCTCGCTTCAGGATCTTGCCGGCGAGGCCCAAGCCAAAAT
>DAHWQF010000286.1 GCA_027334785.1 Acidimicrobiaceae bacterium | reverse complement strand
ATCCTCGTCGTGACCGGGCTGTTGGCTTTTATCGGTGTCCTGAACGAGTACATATTTGCCAACCTGTTCCTCACGTCGGGCTCGGCCAAGACCTTGATCGTAGGGCTGTTCGGGTTGTTCAACGGCGGTGAGGCAAAAAACTACGGTATGTTCGCCGCGGGCGCTCTCATCGCCGCGGTGCCGGTGGTCGTGCTCTTCCTCATCTTCCAGAGGTACCTAGTAGGCGGCCTGCTCAGAGGCTCGGTCAAGTACTGAAATGACCCTCGTCAACGCTGCGCACCACGACGGCTCCGCCCTTTACGTAGACAACCAGGCGCCGGGACTCGGGGACACGGTTGGCTTGCGGGCCCGGGTGCCGGTGGCTGCAGGCGTCAGCAACGTCTACGTCCGGTTCCTGCGGGACGGCGAGCCCCACTTCGTCGAAGCCAAAGTGGAGGCCGGTACCAACGGGGAGTGCTGGTGGCGGGCCGAGGTCGATCTCCGCAACCCGGTGACCAACTACCGTTTCCTGCTCCGCCGTGAGCACGGCGGCTACAGCTGGCTCAATGGCACGGGAGGCCACGAGCACGAGGTCACCGATGACGAAGACTTCCGGATCACCACCTTTGCGCCGCCGCCCGCCTGGGCACAGGAAGCGGTGGTGTACGAGATCTTCCCTGACCGTTTTGCCGCCTCGGGGGTCCGGCGCGACCTGCCCGGCTGGGCCGTGCCCTGCAACTGGTACGATTCGAAGGTGGCGGAGCATGGTCCGCTTGCTCCCACCCAGGTCTTCGGCGGCGACCTCCCAGGCATGGAGGCCCACTTGGACCACGTGCAGGACCTCGGCCCCAACGTTATTTACCTGACACCCTTTTTCCGGGCGACGTCCGTGCACCGCTACGATGCCGAGACCTTCGGGTCCGTAGACCCGCTCCTCGGCGGCGACCAAGCGCTGGCATCCTTGGCTGCCTCTGCCCATAAGAGGGGGATCCGCCTCCTGGGCGACCTCACCACCAACCACTCTGGCTCCAACCATGAGTGGTTCAAGGCAGCGCAGGCGGGCCCCTCCGCCCCCGAAAGAGGTTTCTACTACTGGGAGGACGGTGCACCCGGCTACGCCTGTTGGTACGACCACCCCAGCTTGCCCAAGTTCAACTACGCGAGCAGTTTGCTCTGGGAGCGCCTGATCAGCGGACCTGGTTCGGTCACGGCCCGGTGGTTGCAACCTCCTTATAGTCTCGATGGTTGGCGGGTCGACGTTGCCAACATGACCGGCCGCTACGGTGTGGACGATTTCAACTCCGAGATCGCAAGGGCAATGCGCTCGGCAATGGCTGTGGCAAGTCCCGAGGCGCTCCTGATCGCCGAGTACGGCCATGACTTCACGGACGAGGTGCGTGGCGACGGTTGGCACGGCGTGATGAACTACGCCGGCTTTACCAAGCCAGCCTGGGCCTGGCTGGCACCCGCAGACAGCAGCATCATGTTCCTAGGCCAGCCGGTAGAAATTCCTCGCACTTCTGGGAAGCTCATGGCCCGCAACATGGCTGAGTTCATGGGACGCGTACCATGGCGGGTTGCGACCCACCACTTCAGCCTGCTCTCTTCGCACGACACGCCCCGCATTCGCACGGTGACCGGGGACGCTTCCGCCATGCGGGTGGGTGCCGCGCTGTTGTTCACTTTCCCGGGGATCCCGATGGTCTTCTCGGGCGACGAGATCGCCCTCCAGGGGGTCACGGGGGAGGGTTCCCGGAAGCCCTTCCCGTGGGACAGGACTGATACCTGGGACCACGAGACGCTCCGGGCCTATAAGGAGCTGATCGCTCTGCGTAAGTCCTCTACCGCATTGCGCTCTGGCGGCTTCCGTTGGGTTTATGCCGGTGACGATGCGCTCGCGTACTTGCGTGAGGCGCCCGGCGAGCGGGTGCTGGTCCTGCTCGCCCGAGCGCCAGGTGGCCCGATAACCCTCGACGCCAGCCAAGTGGGCTGGTCCGGTGAGGCAGAGAACTGTTTTGGTGACGCTGTAATTTCGGCCAAGAACGCAAGAGTGACCCTCCCAGGTGACGGGCCGACGGCGCAAATCTGGCGGCTAGGATGAGCGCGCCCATCGGGGAGGTGGGGCGCTGAGCCCGCCAGCACCTCTTTCCTCTACCCCGGACAGCGACCGCCTCCGTCTACAGGACATCGCCACGGCTGCCGGCGTGAGCGAGGCGACCGTTAGCCGCGTGCTCAACGACAGGCCCGGGGTGGCCAAGGCGACCCGCCAATCGGTCCTAACCGCTTTGGACCTGCTCGGCTACGAACGGCCTCGCCTGTTGCAAAAGCGCCGCAGCGGCCTGGTGGGCCTCGTTGTCCCAGAACTGACCAACCCCGTTTTCCCTGCGTTCGTCCAAGCCATCGAAAGCGCCCTCGCTCAAGACGGCTACACGCCCATCCTCTGCACGATGACGCCTGGGGGGTTCCCCGAGAACGAGTACATAGACATGCTCCTGGAAAGGGGCGTCAACGGGATCATTTTTGTCTCAGCCCTCCACGCCGATCTTTCTGCCGACCATTCACACTACCGCGAGCTCGTCCAAACGGGCCTACCTATAGTCTTGGTCAACGGTCACCTCGAGGGGCTTCCGGTCACCTCGATCTCCGATGACGACGAGGCGGCCATGCGCATCGCGCTCGCTCACCTCGGCTCGCTAGGCCACCGCGTAATCGGCCTGGCCACGGGGCCGCTCCGCTACCGGCCGAGCGCGCTCAAACGGGAAGCCTTCCTGCGAGGGATGCGGGAGCTGGCCCAAACCGACGCCTCCGACCTGGTGGAGGTGTCGTTTTTCACGGTGGAGGGCGGCCACGCGGCCGCGCTGCGGTTGCTCGACCGGTCGGTCACTGCCATAATCTGCGCCAACGACCTGATGGCCCTCGGCGCTGTGCGAGCCGCGCAGTCGCGCCGGCTCGAAGTGCCCGCCCAAGTGTCGGTGGTCGGCTACGACGACTCCCCTCTCATCAGCTTCACAGACCCTCCCTTGACCACCGTCCGCCAGCCCGTGCGGGCGATGGGAGAAGCCGCGGTCCGCGCCCTGCTCGACGAACTGCGTGGGGTCCCCATCCCCGATGGGCACCTTGTCTTCCAGCCCGAACTGGTAGTCCGGGGCTCAACCGGGCCCGCAACCCAGCTCGGGCTAGGTAGGGCCCTCCCAGCGCGGCCTAGAGCCGGCACCTGAGCCTCAGCGCCTGCAGCGTGCGAGCGCTCGCGGCAGAGCCGCTAGCAAATCCCTGCGACGACATGGCAAGAAAAGTGGGCGCCGGCCAGTGCCAGCAGGGGCGTGGGCTGGGCCGGAGCGCCGGCCCGAGGTCACCGCCAGGGACTGCGGGCGGGCATGTCGTCGGGCTCTGGTGCAGGCGGCTCGTGACTGGCGGGCGGAGCCGTCCCTCTGGCCTCACCGTGCGCCAAGCCCTCGAAGGGGCGCCCGCCTTGGGGCGGCAACGCGCAGCCCCGGGACAGCCGGTGCCGGCCGACCACCAAAAGCACGCCGATTACGGCCGCTGCCGCTAACCACCCCCCCAAGGTCCCGGCGATGTTCCCCACCACGATACCCACCAGCATCGCTGGCAGGACCAGCCGTCCCAGCCCACACATCGTTGTTCGGTCCTTACCCTTTCTTCCTCGAGGCCCGAGAGGAGCTCTATACCCCCTAGGGTACACGGCGCTGTTGCCTACGCGAGAGCGAAGGCCGGCGCGTCAGTCCTCTAGCCGCCGCAGGCCCTGACGGTGGCGTGCTAGCGTGTCGTTCATCGCCCGAAGGAAGCGGGCCACCGTTTCCAACTCCTCGGTGGTGAAGCAGTCCATGACACGCGCGCTCCGCTCACCAAGAGGCCCAAAAAAGTCCTGGGCGAGCATGAGCCCGGACGGGTCGTAGTGCAGGCGCACCCTTCGCCGGTCCGGGTCGTCACGCACCCGTCGCAGATGCCCGCTGCTCTCCAACCGGTCGATGAGAGAAGTAGTGGCCCCGGAGCTGAGCCCGACCTCCTCCCTCAGCTCTCCCGGCGTGAGCGGCTGGCCTCGTTGCTCGGCATGGAGGACGGCAACGAGGGCACGCAAGTCGGTGTGGTGCAGCCCGTGGGTGGCCGCGAAGACCTCTACGAGGCGCTGGCTTTCGACACTGTAGCTGCGCAGCAGGTCGATGATCTCAGCTCGGAGGGCTAGGGCAGCATGACGGGGCAAGGGGTCCTGGTCTCCTCTCCCAAGCGTGGCACGCGGGACACGGTCCCATGACGAGCCGGTTCGTGGCCTCTCAGAGAGCGCATTGGCATGGCAGGGTCTCTTTTACTGCGTGCCGGAAGGTTCGAGGTGGCATTTATCTCTATAATTGAGATACATGATAGTCGAATGGAATGGTAGTTTTGGCCAGTGAGTTGGCGTGCCTCGGCCCAAATCGGCCAGCGGTACATGGCTGAGCCTTCAGCGGGAGCCTCCGGGCCGGGCCGTCTATGGAGGCGTGCCCTGACGCTGCCTGCAGGCCGGCGGTCCAAGTGGGCGTTGGTAGTGCTGTGGTTGGTGGTGACCGCCCTAACAGGACCGTTTGCCGGGAAGCTGCCCAAGGTCGAGAACAACAACGCTATCGCGTACCTCCCCGCCAGCGCCCAGTCGACGAAGGTCAACAATGCTCTGGCCCGCTTCCCGGGTGGCCAACAGGTGCCTGGCGTCGTGGTGTATGTGACCAAAGCGGGTCGCATAACTGCCGCTGATCGGGCAGTCGCCGCCCACCAGCGATCTGAGGCCGCCCAGCGGGTGCCTGATTTCAAGCCGCAGTCAATCCGGGCATCCAAGGATGGCGAGGCGCTTTCGTACTCCTTCTTCGTGAGGCAGCCTGACGCCACAAAGTTGACCGACGACATCAAGGCAGTCCGCAACGTCGTCTCGGGCGGGCCCGGGTTGGTGGGTTATGTCACGGGAGCCGCCGGGCTCGTGGCCGACACTGCGGGCGCCTTCAAGGGCATCAGCGGGGTCCTCCTCGTTGTCAC
>DAHWQF010000285.1:1153-5006 GCA_027334785.1 Acidimicrobiaceae bacterium | reverse complement strand
AGGGTGCTTGAGCTCACCCAGGTCGAAAGACAGCACTTGAACGTCCGTCACCTTCATTTTCAGCCCACCTCCGCCCAAATCCTAACGTTGAAGCGCCCACGCCGGCGCTCGGGGCCGAGCTCGCCCCGGGCCGCGGCGACCGGCAACAACACGCACGCCCCGATGGCAGTCCCCGCGAACACGAGCGTCGCCGGCTCCAGGTGCTCGACGGCCACGCGGATCAGCATGTAGGGGATCCCCCAGACGAGGCCGATCGCCGCGAAGAGGACGGCGGCACGCTTGGACACCGGCGGATCCTACGTCCCGGGGCACGAGCAGCTACCCAGGTTTAGGGTTCAGCCCTTGAGCGCCCCCGATATCAAGCCGCGCACGTAGTAGCGCTGTAGCGCGAGGTACAAGGCGGTGCAGGGGACCATCGCGATCACGACACCGGCCGAAAGGTACCCGAAGTTGACGGCCCCGTACGTGCCGATCTCGATGTTGAACAGCTTGACCGGCAGCGTGAGGAGGTTGTCGCTCGTCAAGAAGGTGAGCGCCTGGAGGAACTCGTTCCAGGAGTAGAGGAACGCATAAATGGCAGTAGTGGCCATACCTGGGAGCACGAGCGGGCGCAATACCCGCACCAGGGTGCCCATCACGCCGGCGCCGTCCACGTTGGCAGAGTCGATCAGTTCCTTTGGGACCTGGCCGAAAGTGTTGCGCATGACGAACACGCCGAAGGGCAAGTTGAAGGTGCTGTAGATGATGACTAGCCCGAGGAGGCTGTTCGTCAGGTGGAAGAAGTGCAGTTCCAAGAAGAGCGGGGTGAGCAGCGCCTGGAAGGGGACCATGAGGGCAAGCAGGACAACGCCGAAAACCAAGCCCGCTCCGCGGAAACGAAACCGCGACAACCCGTAGCCTGCGAGCGTAGACACGAGGACCGTGAGCGCGGCCGTCCCGAGGGCGGTGATCACGCTGTTTGCGAGGTTGAGGCCAACGTCCTCGGACGCCCCGAGCAGGCCCCGGTAGTTGGAGAGCGTGAGGTGGGTGAAGTCGGCCCCCTGAGGTTGCGACGTGGCGAGCACCGCTGGCTCGAGCGACCGGACGATTTCCCAAAGAAGCGGCAGCACCCATACCACCGCCAGCGCGGTAGCGCAGGACAGGTAGATCCAAAAGCCTGGGCCACGCTTAGAGCCCTTTGCCACCGCGACACCGGGCCGCGAGGTGGCCCTCATTACCGGCGGCCTCTCCAGGGCGACCCCGGTCATGCCTCGTCCCCCCCTCGGAGCACTACGAACTGGGCTGCGGTCACGAGCGCGATGACGACCACCAGCAAAAGTGCCATCGTCGTACCGTAGGCGAGGTGGTACTGGTTGAAGGCGGTCTGGTACACCCACTCGACCACCGTTTCCAGGCTCCCATTGTTCTGGACGAGGATGTAGAACTGGTTGAACGCGAGGAAGGAACCGATCACCGAGATGATGAGGCTGAGCGCTATAGGCCGGCGCAGCAGCGGCAGCGTTATGAGCCTTTCTTTCTGCCACCATCCGGCCCCGTCGGCGTCGGCAGCTTCGTACAGTTCGGTGGGTACCGCCTGCATGCCGCCCATCAGGATGAGCATCGTGAGCCCGGACGCAAACCAGACCACGATCACCGAGATAGCGATGAGGGCCGGCCAGTAGCTGACTGTCCAAGCTTGCGAGTCCGAGACGACCCCGAGCTTGGAGAGCACGAAGTCGACGGTGCCGGAGTTGGGTTGCAGTTCCAGGGAGAAGATGTAGGAAATGGTGGTGAGCCCTACCACGAAGGGCAAGAAGAACACCGTCCGCAACACGTGTGACCCGAAGCGGTTGGCCCTCACGAGCATGGCGAGCCCGTAGCCAACCACGAAGATCGGGGCCGTTACGATACCTGTATACTCGAGGGTGAAAAGGATCGTGTGGACGAAGGTCGGGTCGCGAAAGGCGTTGGAGTAGTTGGTGAACCCGACAAAATGGTACGGGCCGACCAAGGGCCAGTTGGTGAAGGATATATAGACGGCGAAGCCGAGCGGGAACAACACGAAAGTGGCAACGAGCAAGAAGGCAGGGGCGCTCAAGAGCACCCCCGCCCTCGCTGCCGAACGCTCGAGCGAACTGGTCTTGCGGCGCTTGCTCACGTCGCGGCACAAAGCCACATGGGAAGTGCCGGGACTTTAGGACGCGAGGTCCCCGGCTTCGCGCGCCACGGCCTCGAACCCGCTCTGGCCCGTCGAAAGCGCCCCAGAGATGTTGCCCTTGTAGACGGCCTCGCTGAACATCTGGAACCAGGGCGAGCCCGGCGCGTTGTACGCCGCGTTGTAGATCGTAGTGTGAGGGGCGTAGCCGTGGCCGAGCGCCTTCAGGGCGACCGCGTCGTAGGGGTTCGCCTTGTCGAACGCTGGCCCCAAGATGTCAGTGCGCACCGGCGTGTAGCCGTGGCTCGGGTATATGCGCTGCTGGGGCTTCTGGAGCACCCATTTTATGAACTCCCAGGCGCCCGAAGCGTTTTTGGCCCCTTTGGGGATGACGAAGTCGTCGCCACCGTCAAAGGTCGAGTAGCCCCCGTTGGGCCCGGGCAGCGGCGCGATCCCGACCTCTTTCAAGATGCCCGCTTTGGTTATGCCAGGCAGGAAGCCGTAGGCGCCGGGCAGGATGCCGACCTTGCCGGCTTCGAAGTCGTCGCCCCAGGTCGAGCCGTTGTCGGTCTGGTCGTTGGCCGGTGCCAGCTTGTCCGCCCAGATCGAGTGGTACAACTCGAGTAGGGAGGCGAGGGGCTTGTTGCCGGCGATATGGATCGTCTGGTGGCCGATCGGGCCGGTGATCAGCTTGTCGCCGATGGCCCAGAGGTCGGGTTCCATGACGAAGCCGAGGCAACCCTGGCAGTCACCCGCAAAGGAAAAGCCGTAGACTCCGTGGCCGAGCGCCTGGATCTTCTTGGCGTCAGAGAGGATCGAGGCGAAACTGTTGGGCGGGTTGTTGGGGTTGAGCCCGGCCTCTTTGAACAGCTTCTTGTTGTACCAAAGGACCGACAGGTCGGCAAGGTAGGGGGCCCCGTAGTAATGGCCCTGGTACTCGGTCAGGCCGAGGTGGCCGGGGCTCAGGGACTTCTTGAACGGGAGCGCGTTGACGTACTGTGTCACGTCTGTGAGGGCGCCCTCACGAGCGAAGACGGGGACGTTGATGTCGTTCAACCCCACCACGTCGGGCACGGTGCCGGCGCGGATGGCAGTGGACAGTTTGGACACCGCCTGGTTGGGCTCGGTGTACGACAACACGACTTTCAAGCCCTTGTGGGTGGCATTGAACTCGTTGACGAGCACTTTGCACAGGTTCCCCTGGCAGGTGGCGGCCCGGTTCCAAAACTGGACCGTACCCGTGGCGCCCACCCCGAAAGAGGGCGATGAAGACGCGCTCGCCGCTGTCGCGGGGACCAAGGCGAGCGCGAGGGTGGCGGCAACGGCCGGCAGAACAGCCCCGGCGCGCCGCAAGAGTGGTTTGCTCATGCAGCTACCTCCTGCTGTGGAATTATGAAAAGAAAACCTTTTCCTCCCCAAGTGCGAGTGTACTGCCGGGCCCAGGGCGCGTCAAGGCGACGTCGGGGGTCGGTTGGCGAAAACCCTTTTCTTGGGCTGGTTGCGGGTTCAGGCCCCGGGTTGGCCGGCGCTCGCCCCGGGTCGGCCGGCCCTGGTCACCTGGGCGAGCCATGCCGCCAAGTCTCGGGCTGCAGGCCCCGGGTCGGCCGGCACCTGCGGGAACGGCCGAAAGCCGAGGGTGAACCGGAACGGTCCGCTCCGGAGCAGGTACTGCTCGAGCGGTCCGGGCCCGCAGGAGGCCGAACCGAGGCCGTGCTGGCG
>DAHWQF010000285.1:0-1143 GCA_027334785.1 Acidimicrobiaceae bacterium | reverse complement strand
AGCATCGTGAGCCCGGACGCAAACCAGACCACGATCACCGAGATAGCGACGAGGGCCGGCCAGTAGCTGACTGTCCAGGCTTGCGAGTCCGAGACGATCCCGAGCTTGGAGAGCACGAAGTCGACGGTGCCGGAGTTGGGTTGCAGCTCCAGGGAGAAGATGTAGGAAACGGTGGTGAGCCCCACCACGAAGGGCAAGAAGAACACCGTCCGCAACACCCGTGACCCGAAACGGTTGGCCCTTACGAGCATGGCGAGCCCGTAGCCGACCAGGAAGATCGGTACGGTGACGATACCTGTGTACTCGAGGGTGAAAAGTATCGTGTGTACGAAGGTTGGGTCGTGAAAGGCGTTGGAGTAGTTGGTAAACCCCACAAAATGGTACGGGCCGACCAAGGGCCAGTTTGTGAAGGATATATAGACGGCGAAGCCGAGCGGGAACAGTACGAACGTGGCCACAAGCAAGAAGGCAGGGGCGCTCAAAAGCACCCCTGCTCTCGCTGCCGACCGCTCGAGCGAACTGGTCTGGCGGCGCTTGCTCACGTCGCGGCACAGGGCCACATGGGAAGTGCCGGGATTTAGGACGCGAGGTCCCCGGCTTCGCGCGCCACGGCCTCGAACCCGCTCTGGCCCGTCGAAAGCGCCCCAGCGATGTTGCCCTTGTAGACGGCTTCGCTGAACATCTGGAACCACGGGGAGCCTGGCGCGTTGAACGCCGCGTTGTAGATCGTGGTGTGAGGCGCATAGCCATGGCCGAGCGCCTTCAGGGCGACCGCGTCGTAGGGGTTTGCCTTATCGAACGCTGGCCCCAAGATGTCAGTGCGCACTGGCGTGTAGCCGTGGCTCGGGTATATCCGCTGTTGGGACTTCTGGAGCACCCATTTTATGAACTCCCAGGCGCCCGAAGCGTTTTTGGCTCCTTTGGGGATGACGAAATCGTCGCCACCGTCAAAGGTCGAGTAACCCCCGTTGGGCCCGGGCAGCGGCGCGATCCCTACCTCTTTCAATATGCCCGCTTTGGTGATGCCAGGCAGGAAGCCGTAGGCACCGGGCAGGATGCCGATCTTGCCGGATTCGAAGTCGTCGCCCCAGGTCGAGCCGTTGTCGGTCTGGTCGTTGGCCGGTGCCAGCTTGTCCGCCCAGA
>DAHWQF010000284.1 GCA_027334785.1 Acidimicrobiaceae bacterium | reverse complement strand
AGCCGAGATCTGCTCGACCGGCGCCCGGCCGGCCACGTTCAGCTTCAACAATTTCTCCATCGACGCCACCTACTGATCCTGGGCGACCAGCCGTCGCCACTGGCCCTGAGCACAGCCCGGCGCGAACCTGGGAGGCGGAACGGTAATGGCTATATTCGAAAGACGTCCTTCGTTGACCAGATCAACTACGGGGCCGAGATCTGCATTACGGGAGGAGTGCCGGAGACGTTCACATTCTCGGGTTTCCACGTAGTCAGCAGACGCCGATGAGCCGTGGTGAGTTCGGCTCGCCCGCCCATCTCGCCGGCCGGTTTTTCACGGCGCTGTGGCCCGGCGGGCCGCCGGCTGACGGCGAGTCATGGGCATTGGGGATGCTCCTACCTGGGGAGCAACAGCTATGGCGCCGGATGTCAGGCCCCGACCGCCGGCATGGGCTCGCCGTTGCCCGTCGTGCCATAAAGGCGCTGGAGGGCGACGGGGCGCCGGTACCGAGGGAGGTGGTGGCGGCCGCGCTGCTGCACGACGTGGGCAAGGTGGAGGCGCACCTCGGTACTTTTGCCCGGGTGGGCGTGACGCTGGCGGCGATGGTGGCCGGGCGCCAGCGCCTTGTGGGCGATGGGGGTGCCCAACATGGAGACGGGCTCCGCCAGCGGGTCGCCCTGTACCTGGCCCACGACCAGGTGGGCGCGCGGCTGTTGCGCCAGGCCGGCAGCCACGAACTGACAGCCGGGTGGGCTGAGCAGCACCACCTGCCCAAGCAGGCTTGGACGTTCGATGCTCGTCTGGCTCACGCCCTGAAGGCCGCCGACGGGGACTGACGCAGGCTTCTACCTTTACGCAAAACTGACCGAAGTGGAGAGCGAAAGGCCGCTCTCATTAGTTTTGATCGGTAAAACTGCCTCTATTTCTGATGAAAGTGCCGGGTGGGCGAGGGCTCTCACCAGTTCCGTGGCGAGAGGGCTAGCCGCTGGCTCTAGCCGTTGCCCTTGTCGGGCAGGATCTGGACCCCTTCGGTCCCGTAGGGGGGAGTGGCGACCTCCCTGGCCGTCTGGGAGGCAGGCCGCGCCAGTGGGGTCCGGAGAGGCGACGGTGGGGTCGGGTCCGCCGGGGAGAAGGAAATCGTGATACTTGACGGCGTGGCGGCCTGGGCCCCCGACGTCGCTGCCTTGTAGCTCCGGTAGCGGTGGTAGATCACGAAGACGATTGCCAGGACGGCCAGCACGCCGAGCACGTAGCCGGCGTCGCTCACCCCGTGCATGATCTTTTGGTACTTGCTGCCCACCCCGTAGCCGATGAGCGCCATGGCGCTGTCCCAGATGGCCGAGCCGGCGAGGGTGAGCAGGCCGAACCGCACGAGCGGGACTTCGGCCACGCCGGCGGGCAATGCCACGAAGTTACGTATCACCGGGACTAGCCGGCTGGCGAAGACGCCCCAAGCCCCGTGGCGGTCGTACCAACCCTCGGCACGGTCGAGGTCGTGCTGGCTGACTAGGACGTACTTCCCGTAGCGGTCCACGAAGGGCCTGCCCCCGGTGCGGCCGATGACCCAGGCGATGAAAGCCCCGACTAGCTCGCCGGCGACGCCGGCGATGATGGCGCCGGGAAGCGAGAGCTTGCCCTCGGCGGCGAGCACGCCGGCAAAGCCGAGAGTGAGCTCCGAGGACGTCGGTACGCAGCACGATTGTGCTACTGACAAGACGAAGACGGCGATGTAGCCGGAGGTGGCGACGAAGCTCGTGAAGTTTAAGAGCGCGAGGTGCACGACCGTACCCTAGTGGCCATTGCTTTCACGAACCTGAAGAGCCCCCACGACGTCCCTTGATGCCGAGGAAGTGGTCCGAAAGGGGGCCCACGGTGAGCCCGCGGGCGGCCCACGCTTCCCCTAGCAAGGGGAGCGCTGCGAGGGTGGCCTTCCATGAGCCCCGGGCCGAGGTGCAATCGGAGTCGTGGAGGAGCACTGTCGCGCCCTTGACCATGCTGCGCTCGACTTCCTTGACTACCGACTCCGCCGTCATGCCCTCGCGCCAGTCCCGCCCCCAGGTGGTCCAGAGGACAGGCTGTAACTCGGCTCGGCGGGCTGCGATCAGGGTCGAACTGGCGAGGGCGCCATAAGGGGGCCTATACCACTGCGGTTGCGACCCGGACAGCTCCGCCAGGAGATCCCGGGCCGAAAGGACGTCCCGGCTTACCCAGCGGGGGCCACGGCACAGGTGGTTGGCATGCTTGAAGCCGTGCACGGCGACCTCGTGGCCGCGTTGGGCCACTTCGATCACCAGTTCGGGCGCAGCGCTTGCCATCGTGCCCAGCATGAAAAACGTGGCCCGCCACTCAAGGGCGTCCAAGGCGTCCAGGAACTCAGGCGTCGATACGGGGTCGGGGCCGTCGTCGAAGGTGAGGGCTACGTGCCCTGTGCTGCCGACGCCGGCGAGGCCCCGCATGGCGATGTTGCGGAGCCGCTGGAGGCCGGACACCGCCGGCAGGAGCTGCGCCAAGGCCAGCGAACCGGCCAGGGCGGCACCGCCGGCGGCCACGCGACCGGGAGAGAGGCTCATCGCAACCACGACAGGGGCCCGCCGGCCAGGTGCTGGGCCGCCTCCTGCGACCCGAGCAAGCCGAGCAGCACCACGAGCTGGGCCGGGGTCACCTGGAAACCTTCCACGACGTAAACGTCGCCCCCCTTCAGCTGCGGGACCTCCAGTTCGTCTCTCGGGTAGGGGCCTCTGGGTGCTGCCGGGAGGGTCCAACCTGGGACCACGACCTTGAAATTGTCCGAACCGGCGTCAACGAGGTCGAAAGCCGAAAGTGTCCGGTCTGGCACGAGCGCGGCCACGGGCTGGCCGGACAAGACGGAGAGAGCGTGGACGCTCGTGGAGTCCGACTGCGCCAGTGCCCAGGGGGCAGTGGGCCTGCTGGCCTGTACCTGGTCATAGGAGGCGCCCCCACTTTCCACCCCGACATCCCTGGCGGTCAGCTCTTGGACGGCGAGGGGGGCCAGCTCCGCCGTGGCGAGGTCGATCACCGCGCTGGCATGGAGGCGGGCGAGGGAAGCCTGCACAGCTGGGTCTGCGATCTCGGCCGGGGTGAGGCGAGCGCCGACGTACACGATCCCTGGGTCACCGCCAGGCGGGTGGGCCACCCCAGCGCCCGCTGCAGCCGCTGCTCCCACGCCCGTCGTGAGGCCGCCCCAGACGAGCGCGGCAGCCGTGGAAAGGGCGTAAGCGGCCCGGGCCAAGCGGGCCATCGGGCGCAGCCTCGGTAGCGGAGGCGGCCCGAAGGAGCCGACCCTGGCCACGAGCTCGGCCGCGTCCGCGTTGAACAGCCTGGCAGCCGCGTCCAGCACGGCCCGGCGCGTGGAGCCAGGTCGGCCGACCCGGCGGAGCTGCTCGACCAGTTCGTCACCCGCTCGGGCCAGGCAGCTCACGCCCGCTGTTGCCATGGCAGAGGCGCTCTTTTTCCCGTGCCCGGGGATGGGCCGGAACGACACGAGCGGGAGACCCGCCCCCATGGCTTCGAAGCAGGTCAGGCCGCCGGCGTTTTCTACGAGGACGTCGCACGCCGCCATCAGGCCGGCCATGTCGTCGGTCCAGCCGAGCGTTATCGCCCGGTAGCCCTGGCTGCGGGCGAGGTGCTCGAGCTCCTGGCGCAGGCCGGTGTTACGCCCGCAGGCAACCACTGGGACAAGGCCAGGGGACCGGGCCACCAGCTCCATTGTCTCCTTCACGTCGCCTACCCCCCAGCTGCCGGAGGAGACGAGCACGGCGACGTCCTCGCCTCCGAGCCCGAGGCGCCGGCGCTCGGTGGGCCGCCTGTCAGCAGCACGGGCGAAGTCGGGCCCGACCAGGGGGGCACACGCCATCGCTGCTCGTCCAGTGCGCCGTGCGATCCGAGCGGCAGCCGAGGCGTTGGTGGCCAGGTTGAGGTCCACCGAACGGTGCGCCCAAAAGGGGTGATAACCGAAATCTGTGACGCAGCTGACCACCGGCACTTTCAGGCCCGACCGCCTTACCCAGGGCCACCTGCTCGCCGCCCGCCGTCTCATGTCCCCCAGAGCCTGGGTAGCCACTGAGTAACTGGAAACCACGACGTCAGCATCGGTTTGCCTCACCCAACGGGCCACTGCTCTCCTGGTGAACAGAGAAAGCACACGAGACACTGGCGCCAGGAGGATAGGCGCCCAGTACCACATGTTGAAGAGCAGCTCGTAGACCCAAGGGGCGTGCCGAAGCTGCGCCTCGTAGCTCGTTGACAGGGCCCGTCCGATCCGCAATGGTGGCGCCTCGAGGTAGTCGACGATGGTCGGCTCGTGGCCGGCGGCTCGGAGGCGGCGCGCCAGTTCGCGAGCGCTGCCCAGATCACCTGCTCCGACGCTGGCAGAGACGATGAGGACTCGGAGCCTCGTGCCTTGCAGTTCCCGGCCCACGTCGCCTAACTCTAACCGCAGTTGTAATGCCGGGCCCGGACCCGCTGGCGGCTGGTCAGGCCCCACGGTAGCCTGTCGGCCATGAAGGCCGTCGTCCTCGTCGGCGGGGAGGGCACGCGGTTGCGGCCCCTCACGTTCTCGACACCCAAGCAGATGTTGCCGGTCGCGGGCCGGACCGTCATCGAGCGCGTGGTCGAGCACTTGGCTGGCCACGGCGTCGAGGAGGTCGTGCTCTCGCTCGGGTACCGGCCGGACGCCTTTTTGGCTGCCTTCCCCGACGGGCGTTGTGAAGGGGTGAAGCTTCATTACGCGGTCGAGAGCTCGCCGCTCGACACCGCGGGGGCGATCGCTTTTGCCGCCAGAGAGGCGGGCATCACCGGGGAGACCTTCGTTGTCGTAAACGGCGACGTGCTGACCGAGATCGATATAACGGCGCTCGTGGATTTCCACCGCGAGCGCGAGGCGGAAGGGACGATCGCGCTCACTCCGGTCGAGGACCCCTCGCGTTTCGGTGTGGTCCCGGTCGATGTCAGCGGGTGTGTGGAGGCCTTCATCGAGAAGCCCCCTGCCTCCGAGGCGCCCACCAAC
>DAHWQF010000283.1 GCA_027334785.1 Acidimicrobiaceae bacterium | reverse complement strand
ACCTTGCCCTCCTCGTCGTAGATCACGGGGTAAATCCCGAGGGCACCGGGCCCGCAACTGCCCGGTTTCATCGGCTTGACCGCCGGGAGCGTGGCACCAAGGAAACCGCCAGTCTCGGTCATCCACCAGGTGTCCACGACTACGGCCTCACCCTTGCCCACGGCTTGGTGGTACCAGCGCCACACCTCCGGTTCGATGGGCTCGCCGACGGTGACCATGAGCTTGAAGCGAAAGCCGTACTTGGTGGGCAAGTCCGGGCCGGCCTTGCGGAGCATCCTGATCGTGGTCGGGGCGGTATGGAAAATGTTGACCCCGAGGCGTTCGGCGATGCGCCAGGGCCGGCCGGCGTCGGGGTAGGCCGGGGCCCCCTCGTAGATAACGGTGGTCGTACCCAGGGCAAGGGGCCCGTAGACAATGTAGGAGTGCCCGGTTATCCACCCGATGTCGGCAAAACACCAGTAAGTGTCGTCGGGGTGGATATCCAGGTAGTACTTCGAAGTACCGGCCACGTAGGAGAGGTAGCCGCCGGTCGAGTGCTGAGCACCCTTGGGGCGCCCGGTCGTGCCGCTCGTGTACATGAGGAAAAGGGGTGCCTCTGCGGGCATGGAGACGGGCTCGACGGTCTGGCCGGCGTAGGCCCCGATGACTTCGTCCACGAAGAAGTCGCGGCCTTGGACCATGGAACTGGCCGAATGGTACTCGCCCGGCTGCCGCCTGAAAACGAGGACTTTGCTCACCTCGGCCCCTTCTTTCCCCGCCGCCTCGAGCGCCTCGTCCGCCTTTACTTTGTGGTCGAGGAGCTTGCCGTCCCGGTAGTAGGAGTCGATGGTGACAAGGACCGTGCTGCCCGAGTCGGCTATGCGGCCACCGCAGGCGGCCCCGGAAAAGCCAGCGAACACCTCGGAGTGGACCACGCCGAGGCGAGCACAAGCCAGCATGACCACAGCCAGTTCAGGGACCATCGGCATGTGCAGGGTGACTCGGTCGCCAGCCTGCAGGCCGCAGAAGTCCCGAAGAAGTGCCGCCATTTCGTTGACCCGCCGGTACAGCTCGCGATAGGTGATGGCCTCGGGCGCCTGGCCCTCTGGCTCTGGCACCCAGATGATGGCAGCCTTGTTGGGCGTCTTTTTCATGTGCCGGTCCACGCAGTTGTAGCTCGCGTTCAGCCGGCCGCCAACGAACCACTTCCAAAACGGAGGGTTGCTCGTGTCAAGCGTGGTGTGCCAGTAGCGGTCCCAGTCGAGCAGGTCGGCGTAGTCCCTGAAGCACTCGGGGAAGTTGTCTTCGCTGAAACGCTGGTAGATGTCGGGGTCAGCGCTGTTGGCCTGGGCGATGAAGCGGGCCGGCGGGTAGAGGTAATCCTCCTCGCGCCAGTGGACCGCGATCTGAGCCTCGCTCAGCGTCGTCCCCGTGTGTTCTGTGCTCATCTCCGTGCTCGTCATCGACTACCTCCATCGGACCTGAGGTTTCCCCACCCGGCGATGCTACCCGGCGAGGAAGACCCTGGCCAGGAACGGCCTCGCCAGCCTCGCCCGAGAGGTAGCTGACGCCATTGGTGCCGAGCCGCCGGCGCATGACCTCCACTGCCTCAGGGTTGTCGTCCACGAGCACGAAGTGCCGGCCCAGCTGGCGGGCGACCGCGCCCGTGGTGCCGCTGCCGGCGAAGAAGTCGAGCACCCAGACCCCCGGCTGAGAGGATGCCTGCAGGGCGCGGCGCACGACCCCCTCGGGCTTCTGGTTGGGGTAGCCGGTCTTCTCCTGGCCACTGGTCGGCACGATCGTGTGCCACCAGACATCGGTGGGCCTTGCCCCGGGCGGCCTTTTCTTTGGTGACGAGGCTGGGGGCCATATACGGAATGCGTTCAACGGCGTCCTGGTCGAAGTAGTAGCGGGCGGGGTCGCGTACGTAAACGAGGATCGTGTCGTGCTTGGGGGGCCAGCGCCGCTTGGGGCGGCCGCCGTAGTCGTAGGCCCATATGACCTCGTTCAAGAAGCACTCACGGCCGAAGATCTCGTCGAGAAGGACCTTGCAGTAGTGGGCCTCCCGGTAGTCGATGTGGAAATAGAGCGTCCCGTCGGCCCGCAGGAGGCGGCGGGCCTCGCTGAGCCGCGGCGCCAGGAACCCGAGGTAGTCGTCGAAGCGGTCGGCGTAGGACCTTTCCCCGGCCACCTCGGTCGAGTAGGTGCGGCCAGCAAACCCCCGCCGGTCGCCGCCCTCCGAACTGTTGGTGCGCAAGGTGAGGCGGAGCTGCGACTTGCCCGTGTTGAACGGCGGGTCTATGTAGATGAGCTGGAACCAGCCCGAAGGCAGGTGGGGGAGCACGCCGGCGTTGTCGCCGAGCACGACCCAGTCGGGGGCCTCGGGCCCGAGCTCGAGCACGTTTCAGGAGCCGTGCTCGCCGGCCGGCTGCTCCGGACCGGCCACCGACCAAGCCAGCAACGCGGCCCCGGTGTGCTCACGGCTCTCCAGACCAGGCGCCAGGCAAGAGGGCATCAGCGAGCGAGCGTAGCCTGGCGAACGTGCAGGAGTTTGGACCGGGGAGCGCACTTATCGTCACGGACCTCCAGAACGACTTCGCCGACCCTCGTGGTTCGTTGCACGTGCGGGGTGGAGAGGAGCTCGTGGCGCCGGTCAACAAACTGGTGCGCCGGGCGTCGGAGGCCGGTGCCTTCGTCGTCTACACCGAGGACTGGCACCCCGAGAGCACACCGCACTTCGCCAAGGACGGCGGGATCTGGCCCGTTCACTGTGTCGCCGGCACCTGGGGGGCCGAACTGGTGCCTGGGCTGGTCGTCGCGGGGCCGTCTGTTAGGAAGGGGACGACGGGGGAGGACGGGTACTCCGGCTTCGGCGTCCGCGATGTGGTCACGGGCGCGACGCGGCCGACAGAGCTGGCGGCGTTGTTGGCAGACCACGGCATCGGGCGCGTGAGCCTCGTTGGGCTGGCCACGGACTACTGCGTGAAGTACACCGCCCTCGACGCTGTCGCCCTCGGCTTCGAGACCACTGTCTTGTCGAGTTACTGCCGAGCGGTGGAGCTACACGCCGGCGATGGCGCCGCAGCACTGGAAGAGCTCGTCGCCGCCGGCGTGGAGGTGCTCGCCAGCGAGGAGGGACTGCGCTGAGCTGTCGGGGTCATCACCCGCGCTTTAGCGCTGGCCGCGCGGCCTATTGGCGGCGGTCGGCGGCTTGGGCTGCCAAAACGGCAGTGGCGACGTCCCTCGGGTAGCGGTGGGCAGCCGAGAACAGGTAGACGGCACTCGCCGACATCGGGACCAGCATCACTACGAAGGTCCAGTAGAGGCCCTGGTTGCCGCCCCCGAACACGTACTCCGAGAACGCTCCGAAGACGAGCGGCGCCAGCGCCTGAGCTGCGGTGCGCACGAAGGTCCTGACGCCCTCTGCCCGGCCCCACAACCACGACGGCACTATGTCGAGGCGCGCCGCGTCTATGGGCGGGTTCTGGGCTGAGATGCTGGCTGCGGCCAGCAGCAAGTAGGGCAACGCCGCGAGAGCGCTGTGGGTGAGGAGCGCCGGCACTAGAAACACGACGGCAGCCGATGCAGAGACTGCTGCGACCAGTACCCGCCCAGAGGTGCGGCCCCGGTGGAGCAGCCGGTCACCCAGGGGACCGGCCACGAGCACGCCCGCCACGGCGCCGGTGCCGACGATCAGTAAGAGGAGGTTGGAGACCACCTGGGAGACGTGGTACTGGTGCGACACGAACTCTTCCCCGAAAGTCTCCACGCCTGCCAGGAAGTAGTAGCCGCACGCCCCCGCGACGATCAAGGCCACGTTGGTGCGCACAGCGAGCACGTAGCGCACGGCCGCGAGGAACCCCATGCCCGGGCGCGCCCGCGCTGCCAGGGCCGGGTCGGGGCGGATGCCGCGCTCCAACACGAGGCGTTGGGCGTCGCTCAGCTGAGCCCGCTGCCGGCCAGAACGCGGAGGGGGCGGCGTCCAGCCCTCCGAGCGTTTCGCTCCCCGTGGTGGGGGCATGCCACCTGGCGGGGGGCCAGTTCGAGAGGGCGGCGGCGGCACGCCGGCAGCGGGCGGGCCCGTGGGCGGGGGCATGTTTGCCCTGGGGGGAGGCGGTGACCACCCGACCCAGCCGCGCCTGTTGGCCGGGCGCTCCCCGCCCAGGCGCTCCCCGCCCAGGCGCTCCCCGCCCGGGCGCTCCCCGCCCGGGGGTGCCGGCGGCCCGGCGTTGGCCGGGATCTTTGCCGTCCCTGGCGGTACCGTCCCGCCCCTGGCTGCGGGTTGCGAGGACGGCCGGCCGGCGGAAGCGCCGGCGGCGGCCGCCGGCGGGTTGTCGCGGTTGTCCGTACCCTTGGTGCGCGCCTCGGGGGCCAACACGCCGGCGCCGCCCCTGGCGGGCTCGGGTAAGTGGAACATGGCCCAGGCAATGGGGAGCGCAGGCAGGGCGAGCACCACGAAGGCGACCCGCCAGGACAGGGCGGCCACATCACCGGTGATGGCAAAGCCGGCGCCGGCACCCATGAGTTCGCCGGCCAGCACGAAGCTGTAGATCTGGCCTCGCTCGCCCGGGAGGAACCAGTCGCCCACCAGCGACGCCGTCACCGGGCCGGCGGCGGCGCTCACTCCCCCTAGGGCGAGGCGCGCGTAGAGAAGTTCGGTGAACGACCCGGCGGTCGCGCTCCAGACCATGGCCACGCTCCAGCCCAGGAGGGCGAGGCTGAGCAGGTGAGTGCGACGTACCCGGTCGGCCAGTACGCCGAAAGGCAGCGAGAAGACGGCTGCGACCACGGCAGTGCCAGCGACGAGCAGGCCGATGTCGGTGTTGCCTACGTGCAGCGCCTGGCGCAACTCGACCGCCGCCGCCCCCACCGTGGCCGTATCGGCGCTGGCGAGGGCGAGCACACAAGCCAGTACGAGGACCACTCTGGTGCGTGTGGCGCCTCCGAGGACAGGAACGATCCGCCGGCGGGCCAGGTCCACACCCTTCCTCGTGGCCCGGACCACCGGGTGCCCCGGTGAGCCCCTCT
>DAHWQF010000282.1 GCA_027334785.1 Acidimicrobiaceae bacterium | reverse complement strand
GCGCAGGCCGTCGAGCTGGCCGCGAAGGGCCGAAGCGCGAGTGGCGTCGGACGAGGACTTGGCGAAAGAGGCGGCGCCAAGGGCGATGGCCGCCAAGGCGACGAGCCCTGTGAGCACCAGTAGGAACTTTCTCATCGGGTTTTACCTGCTCCTTTCGTTGGTAGCGGTAGTTCAGAGGCCGCACAAGGGGGCGGTCTCCCATGCGTGCCAAGGGTCGCCCCAGGTGCGCAGGTCGTAGTGCCACAGGGCAAGGGCGGCGTGGTTCTGGACGTGCTTGGGGAACTGCCAGGCCTGGCCCGGCAGCTGCAGTGTGGCGTGCCAGACGTAATTGGCGATCTGGTACGCACCCGTGAAGGGCTCGTTCGAGTGGTTGCGGTAGTTGTCGCGGCTCTCGAACCAGCGGATGCAACGCCAGTGCGGCGTGTGCGTGCTCGCGGCGTCGGTGGGCGCCTGCGCGTGGCTGGCGGGCCGCAGCGGGGCGGCCACGGCAAGGAGGCTGAGCGAGGCCCGCAGGGCCTTCCTCATTTCCCGCCCCCGCACCGTCGGCAGAGGATGGCCGCGACCGGCGCGGCGCGCTCGTCGTGGCCGAGGCGCATGAACGCCTCGGAGCCGTAACGGATCGGCTGGCCGCATGTGGAGCAGGATGTCGCCACGTCGCCGCTCTCGGCCGGGGCGCCGGCGGGGCGGGCGAGACGGACGCCGAGGGTGCCGGGGCCGTAGTGCCCGGTGAACTGCGCCGTGCCGGCGTCGGCGTAGGTGGCCGTTCTGTCTGGCATGGCCCTATGTGGGGGTGGGCTGGCGCGTTTTACGACCCAGCAGCGGGTCGTCGCCGACATGGGCTTTCGTTGGGTGGTCCGCCTACATGCGTCGCGATCTTGTAAGGCGTCGCGCTGTCATTGTGCGTTTTGTCGGCCGGTCGCCGGCCGCCCCGTCAAGCACCCTCGCCGGCCACCAGGACCTTTGCCGCCGGCGCGTGGTCGGCAAGCCAGCGCCGAGCTTCGGCTAGCTGGTCGGCCTGCAGCCCTACCACGACCATCACCGCGAGTGGTTCGGGGCCTGGTCGTCCCGGTCGCTCGGCGGCAACCTCGGCGATGCGTTGCGCCACTTCGGCCAGCGCCGGCTCGGTCGCGACGAGGGCAGCAAAACGCCGGGCGCCCGCCAGCACGGTCGTGTGGTCCTTGCCGAGTGCTTGGCCGATCAATGGGTAGGAACAGCCCAAGAGCTCGTGGCAGGCCCAATAGAGCGCCTGGCGGAGGCGGAGAGGCTGAGCGGCGTGCGAGTCGATCAGCTCTTCGACGTCGTAGCCGTTCGACCGGGCGACGACCTCGGCGGCGTGCAGGATGTTGGCTGGGCCGGCACCGAGCAGGTGGTGCTGTGCCGTCTTGTGCTGTGCGCGGGCAGGTGCCGTCGAGACCACCCGGGACGAGGCCGCCTCAGGGGTGAACTGTCCAACAGCCAGGGTCATGCTGGTCGGCGCACGCGGCGAAGGTTGAAGGCGCCGGCGGGCGCCAGCGGGCCACGCATGGCCGGCTCGAGGCGGGGCTCGATGAGCTTGTCCAGGTCCTCGGCGCGGAAGTAGAGCCGCTTGCCGAGGTGCACGACCGGGACCAGCCGGCGCTCTCGCAAGCCCCGGAGCACCCGGACCGGGACGCCCAGGTACTCGGCGGCCTCTTCGATGGAGAGCAGTTTCGCTGTGCTCATGCCGTTGGGGCTGGGTGCCCGTCGTCCCCGTCGCCCGGCCCCTCCCGCCGTTGTGCGATCGCCCGCACGTCGTCGCCGATGCGGAAGACGACCATCAGGGACTCGAAGAGGAGCCTGGTGACGACGAGGTAGATGAAGTAAAGGAGGGGGACGAAGACGATGGCGAGGACGATGCCGATCACCCCGCCCTTGATGAGCAGGAGCAGGAAGGCGACGACGGCCGTCAGGCTGTAGAGGATGACGACGAGCCCGTAGAGCACCTTCAGCACCCGCGAGGTGACGAAGGTGCCGAAGCTAAAGTCGTAGAGCGAGCGGAAGAAGCTCTTGTGGTCCGTTCCCGGAGTTGCCATTGGTTTTTCCCTTTCGATAAGGAACTGCGTGTTGGACGGGTGAGAGCGCTCCGTGCCAAGCAGGCAGGGAGCCGTTGCTCTTGTGGGGGTGGGCGAGGGCTCCGCTGCTCGGTCAGCGCCGCGGGGCCAGTCCGGAACTTGGGTTTGTCGGGAGGTAGTAGCTAGAGATCGCACGACCGCAACCAAGCAGTTACTAGGTTGCGGATCACCTCGCCGCTATCCCGGCCGCTCTTGGCACAAGCCTGTAAAAAAGAGGGAGCTTGGTCCCCGAGGTCGACCAGTACCGCACCCAGAGAAGCTGGCCCGGACTGGTCTTCTCCGTCCCCTTTCTTTCCTTCCTTCTCCAGCTGGGGCAGGACCTGTGCGACAGCCCACCGGATGGCGGGCAATGACGTCGACCCGATGTTCATGAGCTCCCTCAGGTTGGCGTCCGGGGTGGCTGCGATCTCCTCGACGGTTGCGAACGGCGACCGATCGAGAGCGTTGAAAATGCGCCGGGTACCCGAAGCGGCCAAGAGGGGCTCGGACAACAACACGACTGGCGAACGACCGGGCGGTACTGGATGGAGCGACCAGCCAGCTAGGCCACCGTCGTCAACGAGAACTCGCAAGCACTCGGCAAGCAGGCCCGTCCCGACGACATGAAGGACCTTTCCCGGGCGGGCCCGGCATACGGCCAGGTCTCCATAACGCAAATCAT
This sequence comes from Acidimicrobiaceae bacterium, assembly GCA_027334785.1. Lineage (GTDB taxonomy): Bacteria > Actinomycetota > Acidimicrobiia > Acidimicrobiales > Palsa-688 > JAJZYO01. The sequence goes on along the minus strand of DAHWQF010000282.1, from coordinate 2,262 downwards.
CGCCGCGACCAAATACCCAGTCGTCACCGCTAGGAGGGAGCTGGGCGATGAACTTTTCGACAAGGCAGCCCAAGCGGTCGGGATCGACCCTAAATGGCGTGGTCAAGCGACCACCTGTCTCTAGTGGAAGTTGCATGCTTGTACGTGGGGGCACCGGCGTAATCAGCGCGGAGCGGGGGCCTCGTCGTCGCCCGTCTCGGCGGCCGTGGCCCCGCGCACCACTTCGCTGGCCCGCTCGCCCACCTCCCCGAGCTGGCGCTTGTAGCGCTGGCAGAGCAGGGCGGCCAGGGCGGCCTGCTTCGGCGTGAGGCGGTCCAGCTCGGCCAGCCGGTGACCGATGCCCGTGTCCACCTTGGAGAAGCCGGCGTCGTTCAGGACCGCGGCCCGGTCCCAGTCCTCGGCGGCCAGGGCCCGCACGCCCCGGTGGAACAAGACAGCGTCGGCCTCGGTGAGCCAGGCCGCGATCCGCTCGACACGCGACGGCGGCGCCTCGGCGGTGGCGGGCGGCGCCTCAGGGACGGCGAAGGCTTCGGGCGGGGCCCAGGGCTGGTCGGGCGGGCGGTCGAGCGCCTTGTCGGCCACCTCCTGCTTGGCGATGAGCGTGCTGGCCAACTTGGCGTCGAGGCTGCCGTCCAAGAGCACGTGCTGGATGAGCACCGAGCCGGCCTGGCCGATGCGGTGATGGCGGGCCTCGGCCTGGGAGACATTGCCCGGCACCCAGTCCAGTTCCGCGAACACGGCAGTCTGTGCGGCGGTGAGCGTGATGCCGGTGCCGGCGGCGGTGATCGAGCCGATGAACACCCTTGGGCCCTCAGGGGACTGGAACGAGTCGACCGCCACCTGGCGCTCGGCCTGGGGCGTCTCGCCGGTGATAGCGACGACGCCGTACTCGGCCAGGCGCTCGCGCAGGATGCCCACCACGTCGTGGTGGTGCGCCCACACCGCCACCTTGGCCTCGCCCGACTCCAGGAGGTCGGCCACGTGGGCGGCGACGGCGGGGGCCTTCACGACGGCGGTGTCGTGGCGCAGCCGGCTCATCTCTGAGAACTCGGCGTGCTGGGCCTCGCGCAGGCGCTCTACAGCGGCTTTGTACTCGGCTGGGTCCTCGCTCGCCTTGGCCAGTTCGGCCTCGACGCGGGCCTCCGCGAGCGCCGCCGCCACCTCGGCCATGCCCTCTTGTTCGGCGCCGAGGGCTTGCGAGGCGCCCTCCACGTCGGCGGGGTCGAGGGGGACGACCTGGCGGCGTTTGGGCGGCAGCTCGGTCAGCACGTCGGCCTTCAGCCGGCGCACCATGAGGGTCGAGCGCAGCTTTTCCTGTAGCTCGCCCAGGTTGGAGCTACCCGAGACGTCCCAGCCCCAGCGGGTCTCTTTGCCGGCGCAGTAACGCGTGGCGTAGCGCAGCCAACTGCCGGCCACCTCGGGGTCGAGCCAGCGCAGGATCCCGTACAGCTCGACGGGCCGGTTGGGTATGGGCGTGCCGGTGAGCACGAGCTTGCGGCCAGCGCCGACGGCCGGGAGGCCCTTCTTCCCGAAGATGGCCTGGGTGCGCTGCGCCTTCGGGTTCTTCAGGTAGTGGGCTTCGTCCAGCACGACCATGTCCCATTCGCGCGAGCGCAGGTCGGCCTCGTGGCGGGAGAGCACGTCGTAGTGGGCCACCACCACGTCGGTCGCCGGCCACTCCTTGGCCGTGGCGTGGCCGACCGTGAGCGGCGGGTCGGCGGTCGACCAGCGGGCGATCTCGCGCTCCCAGTTCACCTTGACCGACAGCGGGCAGACGATGAGGACACCGCGCGCCCCGGTGGCGTTGGCGACGGCGATCGACTGGGGCGTCTTGCCGAGCCCCATCTCGTCGCCGATCAGGGTCGCCGGCCTCCCGAGGGCGTAGGCCACGCCGGCGCGCTGGAACGGGAGCAGCGCTAGGCCGTCCGGCACCGGCACGTCGACCTCGGCGTCGTCGGCGCGGGACAGCTCGAGCGACTCGCGTCTTGCCGCCATTGCGTCGTCGATGGCTGCCTTGGCGGCCTCGTCGGCGAAGTTGGCGAGCTTGGCGGCAGCCATCGGGTCGGTCGTCCACCAGCACTCGCCGTCGGGGTCCCAGCGCAGGCCGGCAGCCTTGGGCAGGTGGCGGTCGGACGGGGTGCCCCGCCAGACGAAACGGCCGCCCTCCAAGGCGAGCTTAGGGCCAGGGGCCGGCTCGGCCGGGAGGCCCGGGCCCTCGGGGCGGTGAGAGGGGGCCCACTGCCCGCCTGTGGGTACGCCCCT
>DAHWQF010000281.1 GCA_027334785.1 Acidimicrobiaceae bacterium | reverse complement strand
TGGTGGTGAGCCAGATGTGCTTTATGATGCCCGGGCCGTCTATCGCGGCCAGATCTGCCGAAGAGCCGGCGGGCACCACAATGCTAGGCGATACCTTCCACCCCTGCCCGAGGTCGCGAGCGGCACCGGCACCGGTGCCCGTGGTCGCCCGGCCTCCCTGGCCCGGCTGGCCAGTCGGGTTCTCGGCCGTGACGGACCTCGTCTGGGGCACCGAGCCCATATCCCAGAGTGTTGAAAACATCCGGCCCTTCCTGGCTCTACTACCCAGCCGAACTGGGCGTCGGTCGCCACATTTGGGCCACTAAGTCGTCTTCGCAGTGAACGAGGGCGGGGGCGCCCAAGTCAGCCAGTAGGTCAAAAACCTCCGCCAACCGGTCGTGCGTCACGGCTGGGACGCCGTGCGTGGCACAGGTAAAATTTGAAAAAGCTCACGCCTCGGCGCCAGAGCTCCGGAATGTCCTGGGCGGGGTCGTCCCAGATGTGAGCCGCCAAGCCGTAGTCCACATAGGAACGACCACGCAGGTGGGCGCGCATTTCAGCCAAACGGTCCGGGCTGGTGACCGGCCAGCCGTGCGTGTGCTCGATGATCGTCGTCACGCCGCTGCAGGCAGCGGCCAAGGTCCCGGTTGGGAAGTCTTCTCTCGTCACGTCGCCCGGGTCCATCAGGTGCACATGGGTGTCGACCATCCCGGGAAGCACCAAGAGGCCGTCAGCGTCCACGGTCCGCGAGGCGGCCATGCACCGGTCCGGGGGCTCGAGGGCGGCAACCTTCCCGTCGCGCACGTAGACATCGCACGTAGACATCGAGTTGGCCCCTCCCCGTGGGCCCGACGACCACGCCACCTTTTACAGCAAGGTCAAACTCGCCTTGCACGATGACCCTCCTCCTCAACGGCGTCCTCGGAGCCTCGCCGCGCCAGGGACTCCACCGCGCTTACCGTCGATTCGAGGTGGTGCACCAAGAGGGACACCGCCCGGTCCGCGTCGCGCTTTACGAACGCGTCGAGGAACTGCTGGTGCTCAACGTTCCCGTCGGTCACCCGGCGGTAGTCAGCCCTGATGCACAGCGCCACCTGTGGTGCGGCGGCGTCCTCCAAGGCCTCGAGTATGCCCGCCAACCGCGGTGAACGGGCGGAGGCCACCAAGATGCCGTGAAAGCGGCGGTTGAGGACCACCCATCTCGCTACGTCCGCCGTCGAGGTCATCTCCTGCTGCAAGCGCCGGGCAGCTTCGAGGTCGGCCGGCGTGATGCGCTCTACTGCCTTTCTTACTACGACAGGCTCTATCAACAGGCGGGCTTCGTAAACCTCGCGCACCTCGTCGAGGGTCGGAGTGTGCACGATGGCGCCCTTGTAGGGCTCGAAGCGGATCAACCCTTGTGTGGCGAGTTCTCTCATGGCTTCTCGGACCGGGGTGATGCTCACGCCGAGCTGCTCGGCGAGGTTCGCCACGACGAGCCTCGCCCCGCCGGATAGCTCGTTGCCCAAGATGGCGGCACGGAGCGCTTCGAGGACAGATTCGTGCGCCGTCTTGCGCCTCAGGGAACTCAGAGGTGCCAAGCTCCCGTCAGACCGGTCGCCGGAGGGCCCCTTGTCCCGTGGAGGCTTGGCCGTCTTGGCCTCAGCAGGAGCCCCTGCCATCTAAGACAAAAACCTCGCGAGGATCATGGCTACGAAGATGACCGCCCCGTAGATGATGTCTTGCACGGCCGCGCTGCCGAACAACGAGCCTGAGATGGTGTCCAACAACTCCAGCAGCAGGGCACCGCCGACCGTCCCCAGGTACGCGCCCTTGCCTCCTAGCGCCGAGGTGCCGCCGATCATCACCACGGCGATCGACGGCAGGAGGTAGGAATCTCCCATGCCTATGAAGCTCTGGTTGGCAAACCCGAGGAGAAGCAGGCCAGCGAGGCCGGCGCAGAGCCCGCTCACCACGTAAACGCTCACGATAAGGGCGCGGACGCTGATCCCGCTCAAGTGGGCGACCCTCGTGCTATTGCCCACTGCGTAGACCCTCCTACCCGTATGTGCTGCGCCGAGCAAGAGCGCGGCCGCCGCCACGAACACCACGAGCGGCAGGACCACGGTGGGGAACCACCCGCCAACCCTACCGCTCATCAAGTGGCTCAACGGCCCGGGCGACGAGCCCGCCGGGACGCCGTTAGTCACGATGAGCACGAGCCCGGTGAGGAGGCAACTCATCTCCTTGCGGTTCTCCTTGAATTGTACTGGTCCTCTTAATTGGGTCATACCACGTGCCCCGAGACCTGCCACGCGGGTACCCGGTCTGTACTAACTAATGAGACTTCCCTGTCAAAGCATTCTCTCCCCCTTTTACGTTTCGCAGTACTGATAAAGTGGGCCTTCAGGTCCCGACAGGCGCCGCCCGGTTAGTGCCTCACACCGGGCCCGGCAGGCGCCGCCCGGTTAGTGCCTCACACCGGGCCCGGCAGGCTCAAGGGATAGCACCGTAAAACTGCTCCATCGCATTTCGGATCTCGTCATTACCAGCACCTGAGCGCAGCAACAGCGTCAAGGCAATACGTGCTTTGGGCCCGTCTAGGTAGCCACCACTAATGAGGCCCCGGTCGAGCAGGTCCTGCTCTGAGCCCGGGAACCCGTACGTCCGGCGCAGCACGGGCCCATTGCCGGTCCGCGAGCACAGCAGCACGGGCATGTTCGCCGCCAGTTCCACCAGGGACGGGACCATGGCCGATGGGACGTGCCCGGCACCCAAGGCCTCGAGCACGAGCCCATTACATGTCCCCTTGACCGCTTGGAGAAGGTACCCGTCGTCACCGGCGGTGACAGTGAGCAAGGCGACCGAAGCCCGGCCGTTGGCCTCGAGGCCGGTCTGGAGCGGTCGCGCACGGACGACCGGCTTGGTCAGCATGATGGGCCGCCCCTCTGCCACCCAGCCAAGGGGCCCGGTGACGGATGTGAACGCCTGGCGGCTAGTTGTATGCGTCTTGCGCACAAAACGTGCCGCGTGTACCTCGCCTCCAAAGACCACCACCGGCCCGATCTCCGCTGTGCAGCCCGAGGCGGCCACGGCAACGGAGTCCAAAAGGTTGGCAGGGCCGTCGCCCCCGGGCTGGGACGGGTTGACCATAGCCCCGGTCACCACGATCGGTGGGCCTCCGCCGACCAGCAAGTCCAGCGCGAACGCCGTCTCTTCGATCGTGTCGGTCCCCTGGGTCACGACTACCCCGTCGAAGCCCTCCTTGGCAACAGAACCCACCATTTCGGCTAAAGCACCGATATCCTCCACGCTGAGTTCTGCACCGGGGACCTGGCGGAAAGACCTCGGGGTAAGGTCCACCCCAGAGAACTCCCGCAGGGATGACAAGAGATCCGCAGCCTCGAGGGTCGGGCTGACGCCTTTTCCCGGCTCACCGGTCATCGCTATCGTCCCGCCGAGCGAAACGACAAGGACTTGCGGGCGGCTCAACCTGCGTCCTTGGCTCAACGGCGGGGCCCCCCTTGGTACGCCACTGCCTTAATGTTAGTCGCATCATGCATGATGTCAAGTCCTGGCCTGCCCTCTCCCCTGTCGCCCCACTTCACACCGCGACGGTTTCCGACGACCAGCTCCTTGAGGAAGACGCTGGCAAAACCACGAGGGACCTGCCGCACAACCAGGCAACGCAGGTGCGCAAGGCCCGGCTCGAACCCGGCCCAGGCGCCGGCCAGGGTGACCATCGCCAGGGGCTGGTTGGGAAGGCCGTCAGCTGCTGCGGATCGACTTCGGGCGCTCGAGGACGACTGGAATAGTGCTCGAGCCCTCCCAGGTATCCCTGTGGAGAAGGTACTGGCCCACATTTTGGCGGGTCACGAACTTGTGGCCCGTATCGACGTCGAATGGCGATATGAGACCGCCTGAAATGTTGTAGAGGAAGAGCTGTAGTAACGGTACAAAGCCTTGGAGGTAGGCCTGCTCGTCAAGAGTAAATGCGAAAGTGCCCTTGTTCACCGCGTGCAGCACCCGTCCGCCTACGTCGAAGGCCGCCGCGTGGACGCCCTGGCTCGACAGGCCGAGTTTTTCGACGGCATCGGCAAGTGCCGCCCCGTTGTAACCCGCGCTCGCAAAGAGGAAGCTGGCACCGGGGTGTGACGTGTACCAGGCCTCGATGTTGGCGGTCGCCTGCTGCTCGTTGGTCCCGACGACCACCCGCGCCACCTTGGCCCCGATGGCCTCGAAGACGCTCGATGCGCCGGCCACGCGCGCCTGCTCCTCACGAGAAGACGGTGTAGCGATCATGGCGCCGACGGTGTCGCCGCGCTTCAGGTACTTCTTGGCGTGCTCGGCCAGTGCCACGCCGGCGGCGAAGTGGTCCTGCCCTATGTAAGCCATGGCGTTGTTGCCGCTGCCGGCAGGGGCCTCCACGTTGAAGGCCACCACCGGGATGCCTTGGGACAGCGCTTCGTTCGTTTCTGAGTTGAAGGCCTTTGGGTCGACCACGCACAGCGCTATCCCGTCCACCTGGTTGTCGACCGCCTCCTCCAACGTGTCCACCATCTCGCTCACGACCTCGCTCGCCGAGCCTCCCCACGTGTAGGACGTACCGAGGAGGGCCGAGGCGTCGTTGGCACCAATGCGGGTGGGCACGAAGAAAGGGTCTCCGGTCCGATGGCAAACCATGGCGAAGCGGTAAGCGGGGTACTTGGGCCACGGGTTTCGGGTGGGGAACGCTCTCGAGACGCCGGGCACCTGCGCTCCCGCCGCCCCTCGCCCCCCGAGCACGTCCGCAAAAGCGGCCAGAAACGGGGCTGCCGCCGCAGCAACGCCAACGTCCCGCAGGAGCCGGCGCCGCGGCATGGCGCTGGTCCGAGCCCCCCCGGAGCCTTCCTCCGCCCGCACCCCGGCGTCCGCGTCCGGGCCCCCGTGTATCATCGCTTCCATTATGCACCTCCGCAGGCCGTCGTCGAGCCGAGCCGGCGGGGAAGGCAAGCGGCCGAGAGCCACGCTATTGGCCGCGCTCGTCATGACAGCCTTCGGTCTCGTAGGTGCGGGCAGCGCCCGCGCCCGCCAAGAGGTAGTGAGCG
>DAHWQF010000280.1 GCA_027334785.1 Acidimicrobiaceae bacterium | reverse complement strand
GAGGTCGCGATGGCCCCGGCCAAGTTGGTGGCGAGGTGACCGGGCCGAGCAAAAGCGACGACGTGGAGGCTCACCGCGCCCTGGTCGTCCAATCCAGACAGGGAGGAACTCGCCACCGCGCTCGGGGTGGCCGGGAGGGTCCCAATCAGCGAGCTCGGACGGCATCGCCTCGTCGGTGCAGTAGGCGACCCGGCCGTGCAGGACTATGCGGGCCAGGCCGACATCGACTGTGGCCAGGAAGACCGTGCTTGCGACGACCGGTGCGTTGGGGCGGGCAGGTGCCCAAGGCCAGGTAGCGATGAGCTTGCCAGGTGGCTGGGGACTCTTCGGACTTGGCCCACGCTGTCGCAACTGCCGACCGCGACGAGCGTCGCTGGCCCTCGGCCTCACCCGCTCGGCGGATGACGACGTTGGCGATGAGCGGTATCCTTGTGGACGGCTTTACTCGCTCGCGGGATCTGGTGCTTTCTGCTTGTCTCCCCCCACCACCGGGCGCTTGCCCCCTCTCCTGGGTTTTGGCGAGCATGCACCACAGATGCACCACAAGCGAAGGTCAACAGGGGTCAGCGAAGGTGAACAAGGGTCAGGGTAGAAGGGCCGCTGAGCTGCACCGTTGCCCATACACCCAGGTCATCAGCTTGGCGGTCTCAGCACTGATAATGCTCTTGTCCCAGTCGACTCCGAAGTAACCCCCATCCCTGCCAGCAAAGGTGGGCGATTGGCGTCAGTTGGAAGGGCCGGCCCCCGCTGAGGAGATTACGCAGCGCTTGCCTCGCGGAGGCGGCCAACGAGGTGAGTGTCCAGCCCGAGTGCAGTAGCCACGTCGTTAAGGCGGGCCAGGCTGGCCGACCTGTAGGCCGTAGCTTCGTACCGCTGGACTTGCTGCTCGGCCACACCAAGGGTTTCGGCGAGCTGGTGCTGGGTCCACCCCCGGGCAATTCGCGCCTGGACTAGGAGGGAGGCCAGTTGGTCGAGGCCGCTCACTTCCAGCGTGGAGACATCCCCTGAGCGGAGGTGCTCGTACTCCGCGATCTCGGTCCGGAGGTCCTCGGCCTGGGAAGCTACGGCGCCGATCTCAAGCTGCTCCAGCTTCGTGCGTTGGCCAGTTGGGTGGCGGGCTTCCAAGTTGGCGAGCGCGGTTTCAAATTGGCGCAGGTGGCCGAGTGTCGAACGGTACTGGGTCTCGTTGGTGATCATGGTTGCTCCTTAATCCACAGGACGACGATCCCTTTCTTGCCGGTCTCGCGGTCGTTCTGGAAGAAGTCGGCGAACGCCAAGCCGCTCTCCGCCTCAATGACGTTCGGCAGGAACTCACCCCCAAAGCGTCGCTTCTGTACCGCCCGGCCTGACGAGACGTCGAGAAAAACAGGGTCCAAGCGATCGAGGTCAACGGCGGTGGGGTCCCAGCAAACGTCGAAGTCGGCGGGCTCATCTTTGGAGGTAACGAAACTGCCGTTGAGCCACGCCCGCTCGCAGCCGGCGCGGGCCAGGGCACCCATGCCGTCGGCCAGACCGTCAAGAAGCCGGCGACGGTGCTCGTTCCAGCCGAACCGCTCCACGACTTCCTCCCATGATCCCTCGTGCTCGCCCGGCGGCAACCGACCGGTGACCGGGTCGAGCGGCGGGATCACCGCACAACAATATCATTGTCCCAGGGTACCAGGGCACAACGTTTGCGAGCACCAGCGAGGCCGTCCCCGCCAGCCATCTGGCCATTCCGTGGCTCTCGACCCGACCACCTCAACGGTCCCTGGCATCGCCGAAGCGCACAGCCGCTCCGCCTCCTCAACCCAACATGCCACCCAACAAACCCGTCGCTCGCCGTAACGGCGTGTCTCACCTTGTCGCATCGGGCGACTCCGGTGGCCCATCTGACCAGCCAGAATGCGACAACTCGCCACATTGCGCAACGTCGAGCGAAGACGCTTCATTGACTACGGATCAGAAGGTTGGGGGTTCGAGTCCCTCCGAGCGCGCTAGATATCCCCAGGTGGTAGCGTCTATTCGACGATCGCCCCCTTGACGGCTCCTCCCCGGCAGCCAAACTGGCAGCCAAGACGATCGACACCGCTCGACTGGCAGCCGAGGCACGGGAGGTAGACCGATGGCGAGCAGGGGCAGGCGGCCCGCTGGCGACGGCAGCAGCGGACGGTGGCAGGCACGCCCTGTCCTGACTGGGAGCATGCAGCCGGGCTTCCCTGTCGGGAGCGTCGCTCTTCTCGAACGCGTGCCTGTCCGCAGTCTGCAAGTGCGGGACGTGATCCTGGTGGGCCCGCCCGGGGAGCAGGGCGATGAGTTCATACACCGCATAATCTCGCTCGTGCCCGCACGCGGCGGGCCGATCGTGAGGACGCAAGGCGACGCCAACGCTGTCGCGGACTCTTGGCGCCTCAAGATCACAAGCCCTTACGCCTACGAGGCCCGCTTGAGCCTACCGTTCGTCGGCTACGTCGCCTTGGCAGCCCATTCACCGACTGGGCGGCGCTCCGGCCTGGGCGTTGCTGTCGCCCTCCTATTGGCCGCGGGGGTCTTGGCTCTCGCACGCCGGCGCAAGGCCCGCGTGCCAAGGGCATCTCACAGCATCGGGGCTGACTCCCGGCCGGCTGGTATTACAGCAGCTTCGACAGACGAGCCGCAGGAGCGTCACCCAGGCCTCGTAGTCACCCGAACGGGGCCAGCGGACCGTTCCTTACCAGCGCTCCACTTGTCCACCACGACCTTAGAGCCCGCCGGCAACGCTGCCGAACCACGACCATACACCTGAAGGCTCGTCGATCCTGGCAGGCACTTATGCACTCATCCGGCATCTATCGACGGTCAGCTACTAAAGCACAGTGACACGGGATTCTATTTCAATCCTCGCGGCGGCACCGCTGAGCTTCCCTGGGCACACGGAACCGCGGTCAGTCCCTGCTAGGCTAGGAGCCGTCCAAGCATCGCACTCGCGGTCACGCCCTAGCGTTCACCCTCAGGTCATTACTGGCTACCCCGAAGTGGACTGCCTCCGTCACGTCGCGCCGCGTTGTCAGGCTCTGGTGCAGCGCTCCGCGTAGTACATCGCGCCACAAGCCCCCCTCCTGCTCCGACAAGACCTCAGGCGCAGGCTCAGGATAGCCGCTGACGCTGTCACCAGCCGAAGTCCTCTACCCAGCGCCAAACGCGACTGAATGCCACACGTCCTCCCTCGTAAATGGCGGCTCAAGCTCGCTGGTGTCGTTGCCGATACCTACTCCAACCAGCCCCACGGGGTTGCCAGCCCTATAGCGCTGTCGCAAACGGCGCCACTAGGACATTACCATTAGGGTCGGCATCCCCACCCGGCTGGCAACAGGACCCAACGAGCCTCGGCTGGCTCCTACGGCAGCAACGGCTATCGCGGCTTCGCGGCATGGGCCATGTCCCGCGTTGCCGTCCCACCTGCCGGCCGAGCCACGGCACGCGCAACCAGAAAGGGGCAGGGAACCACATGAAGAAACCAGCACTCCGTAACATAATGGCCACTCTAGCCGCCACGGCAAATATACTATTGGTACTTACAGTGGCCGTTCCTAACACCGCAGAGGCGGCCACTCCGACAAATATTTGGGCACCGTGCACTTCGAGCGAGCCCATACCGCCGTACGCGGCCCTAGTAAAAGGCATGCACAGTACCTGTGTTCACACTACGGCACAAGTGTTCCAGTTTGATACCAACACTGGAAACACGCACATGCTAATTGAGATTACCAATCAAGGCGCAGGCTTTTGGACAAACCTAGTTTGGGTAACGCTCGCGAAGGCGTCCCTCGGCACTTCCATTTACCAAAAGAACATTGTCTATCTAGTCGGCCGCTTAAACGGCACTTACAGCTACACCACCAGCCTAGGCGGGACCAATACCGTCCCCGCTGTGGCTGTGACACAAATACATCTAGCGACTACTACACCCAAGAAGACGACTCCTACGACAGTAAAACCGAAGGCTGTTACTCCGACGACGCTCGCCGCACCCACCGGACCAGCTCACGTGGTTGGAGCATTCCCGGCGTTTGGCGGGAATGAAACTGGAGGCTATGTCCTTTACTCCACTGGACGCCTAGACGCTCTTGACGGAGCACCCTTTTATGGCGATGCTCGGAAGGCGGGCCTAGACAACTTCGTTACGATGGCAGACACCAGTGATGGCTACTGGCTCATTACAGCAACAGGACAGGTATTTACATATGGTGGAATCAGTGGCGATTGTCAAGGTGATACGATCTCAAGGCCTACGAATCTAGTCGGTCCGGTCATCGGGACGCTCTTCCTTAGTGCTAAGCAGCAAAACAACAGCAACATCGATGCCGGTTTCCTCATGGTAACCTCTGCCGGAGACATCTATACCTACGCCTGCCGGTCAACCTTCTGAGCCACAGATAAGCAATGCATCAACATAAAGAGGCCCCGCCTACGGTCAAGGCTTTCTCATTCCCGCTAAACGATCTCAACTATCGCCCGCCCTCGCTAGGTGACGGGATCGACGCGCTGGGGATCGGCCCCGTCGTGCAATGGGACGCTGGGCGGCACGACAGCGCCGGTGCCCCTCTCTGCTACTGGCAATGCCCACATCCGTTCCACCGTGTCGCTGCCCAGCCCGTGCCTTGCGCCGGCAGTCCTGCTGACAATCCAAGCGTCGGGCACGACGAACTACATAGCCTTCGAGGGCACCAACTGAACAGGCGCGGCCGCGCCGCCATGGCCTGGCGCGGAGTTGAGTTCGCGGCGACGGTCGCTTTCTGTTCCTCCTCTTTGGCCGCAATGATGGCGACGCTGGCGCTACAAAGGCCGTCGTGGTGCTAGTTGTCCGGCACACGCCTTATGATCTCCCGGCGCGCCTCAAGACCACCTACGACAGCTGCACATGGAAGGTCCTGCGGCAACGTGCTCAACTAGCAGATCGTTCTGGAGGGACGTGGTGCCCCAGTGCACCGAGTTCTAGACTGATCACGAAGAAGCCCCTAAAGGCTCTCGACCGCTGCGAGGCACGCTAGGACTCCTATGGCAAGCAACGACACTTGCTGGGGTGACACCAAGG
>DAHWQF010000027.1 GCA_027334785.1 Acidimicrobiaceae bacterium | reverse complement strand
GGTAGGAAAAACCACGCTCGGGACGGTCGAGTTGGGGCGAGCTCACCCCTAGGTCGAACAGCGCGCCCGACAGCTCTCCTACCCCCAGGTCGTCGAGAACGGCGTCCAGGTCTGAAAAGCGCGCTTTCCTGACAATGGCGCGGCCAGCAAAAGGCTGGAGCGAGGCTCGGGCGACAGCCACGGCCTCGGGGTCGCGGTCAAGGCCCACCAGCCGACGGGTGGGCAAAGCCTGGAGCAGAGAACTGGCATGGCCTCCCCCACCGACGGTCGCGTCGAGCAGCGTGCCGGCGGGCACGGAGGCGAAAAGCTCTAGGACTTCGGCCAGCATCACGGGGGTATGGCTGAAGCCTTCGGGTGTTCTCGCGCTATCAGCCTGCTCGTCGCGTGCGCCCGGCGTCGCTCCAGGCCTAGGCTCACCAACGCCGTGAGCTTTTGGCCCGAGGCTCATACGCAGCCCCTCGGCCAGCGTTGTCCCGGGATTTCTCCCCGGTGACATGGGACTGGGAGGGTGGAGAAGGGGACCCCGGTCCTGCTGACCAAGGGGCTGCGTATATGCCCTGGGGACTACCGTCACCGTTGTCACGGCGCGACCTCACCGGCCAGGGCCGGTACCGCCCCGACCGGCGCCGGCGCCACCTGGCTTGGCTCGCTTTCGTCCCCACCGTCGGAGAAAAGCAAGGCAAAAAGGTCGCTCGTGCCCCTTCGCAGTTCGTCAAGGCAGGGGCCGGTACGTTTGGCCCATTCGTCGGGGCGCCACAGCTCGATGTGGTTGACGTTGCCGGCGACCACGAGGGGCTTGCCCAGCTCGAGCTTGGCATACTCGATCAGCTCGGGCGGGATGGTGAGACGCCACTGGGCGTCGAGCTCGATGTCTTCGGAATGCGAGCTCAAGGCGAGAGACATGTCAGGCCTGTGCTTTTGGAGCTTGTGGGCCAGGGAGAGGTACAGGCGTTCGTAGCCTTCGGGGGTCCAGACCGCCAGGCAACCCCCCATGTACGCCGTCACGTGCGCCTTCCTCGTCGCGAACCCACCGCGCAGTCGCGCCGGCACGACGACCCGTGCCTTGGGGTCCAGCAGGTGCTCGAAACGGCCATCGAAGTTCAAAGGGGCTCACCAGCTCGGCTGCCTATGGGATTTTCTTCCCCGGCGATCCATTGCGGACCACTATAAACCGCTGCGACCCACATAACAAGCCCAAAGCGACCGCGTGTCAAGAAAAGGACGCATCTTCGCGTCCCGGCAAGGGGTGGGCCTGTTACTCGATGCCGGTGGCCTGGCGCCGTTCGGCCAGCGCTCGCTCCAATCGTGCCTCGCTGACCGGGAACTTCGTCCCGAGCGATTGGGCGAACAAGCTGACCCGCAATTCCGCCAACGCCCAGCGCAGATCTTCGAACTCGTGTTCCTGGCCCCGCCGGCGAGCATTTTCTCGGGTTTTTTCAAACTTGTGTTCGAGAGCCCGTGCCTTCTCGGCTAGCCTCCAGTCCCGAAGCGGGTCGGAAGGAAGTCTTTCCAGCCGCCTCTCGAGGGCGGTCAGGTACCGTTCGAGGTCAGGAAGCCGCGCCAGGCTGTAGCAACTGGCGAAGCGCCGCACCCCGAGGACGGCCAATTGCGCCTTGGCGTCGGCCAGTGCGAGCGCGAAGGCAGACGACCGCGGCCCCTGGTCCCCCGAGTTCGGCGGCAGGGCGCGCTCGTCCAGCTGTTCGGTACGTACCCGCAGGCGCTGGAGCTGAGAAATAATGCGTAGCGCGCGCGAAAGGCCCTGGCGCGCCAGGCGCTCGCCATCGCGCCGGGCCGCTTCCACGAGGGCCTCGAACTGCTGCGCGTCCGAGGGCGGGCCACCCGTTTCAGCGATCACCCCGTCCAGCGCGGCCACCACGAGGTCCTCGGCCAGCTCGCGGGGCGAACTGTAGGCCAGCGGGCCGAGAGTCCCGAGGGCGAGCTTGGTCCGGTTGTCCACCAGACGTTCAAGCGTCGTGACCAGGTGGCGCCGAGCCGGGAGCGCGAGCAGGAGCAGCCGGCGGGCACCAGACGCCATCGCCACCCGCTGGGAGGCTTCGTCGGCGAACACAGCCACCCTCACCTCTTGGCCCTCGTCGACGAGCGCCGGGAACCCGCGGAGGCGCTGTCCCTGCCACTCCGCCTCGAAGACCTTGGGGAGAGTACCGAAGTCCCAGGTCGCGGCCCGCTTGCCAGCAGGGCCCCATCCGAGCGCAGGGGACGAGGCGGCCTCGGCGAGAGCACTAGCGAACTGCGGGCGGAGCTTTTCCATGAGCTCGGCCGGGTCCTTTCCTCCCGCGAGCACTTCTCTGCCGGCGCCTACGACCCGCAGCACCGGCCGCAGGTAAGAAGGGACCTTGGCCCAGTCAAAATCTTCGGGCCGGACCGCGGCCCCGCTCGCCTCGCTCATGGAGCGCGCCAGCACGACTGCGAGCGGCCCGTCGCCCGGGCCGTGCTCGGCCAGGAACTTCTTCGCCCTTTCCCCCATAGGTGCCAGCTCGCGGCGAAGTTCTTTGCGCAGCGACCGTAGCAGCGCCTCGACCAGTTCCTCACGGAGCCCGGGGACTTGCCACGCCAGTTCGTCACGGAGCTCGGGTAGCCGGGCCAACGGGACCTCGACGGTGACGCCCTCGGCGTCCCAGTCGTACTCGACTGGGAGGCGGGCCCCGTCGCCCGCCGGCCACGCGTCGGGGAAGGCTTCAGCGCTCACGCTTTCGGCCCCTGGCGCGCCCAGATCCTCGGGCGTCGCCTCGAGAGCACGGCGGGCGGCAAGTCCCTGCCGGCGCCACCAGTCCTCGAACGTCCGGCCCGAGCACGCAGTGGGGGGGACCCGGCGGTCGTAGAAGGCGTAAAGTTCGGCCCTGCCCGGCGCGAGGCCCGCCCGCCTCGCCTTTTGCGCCGCCGCCAGCAGGCCCGCGACCATTTCGGCGTTACGGCTGACGAAATCTGGGGCCCCCTCCCACTCCCCCTCGACCAGGGCCCTCTCCACGAACATCTCGCGAGCATCGGCCGCCTCGGCTGGGCCGAGCCTCGCCATGGCCACCGGCCGACCCGCCACGATGGGCAGCCCGTACAGGGTGCCACGGGCGTGGACCACCGCCTCGGCCCGTCGAGGATCCCAGAAGGGCTCGCTGTAGGACCAGTCGAGCAGGTGCGTAGCGGCTCTTTCCACCCATTCGGGCTTGACCGGGGCCGCGACGCGCGCCCAGAGCCGGCGCGTCTCGACAAGCTCGGCCGCCATTACCCAGCGCGGAGGCTTTTTGGCCACTACTGAAGCCGGCCAGAGGGTAAAGCGGGCACCCCTCGTGCCGGCGAAATCGGTGCGTTCGGCTTCTCGCTTGCCAACGTGGGTCACGAGCCCCGAGAGCAAGGCTTGGTGGACGAGCGCCCGCTGGCGCACCCCAAGCTGGCTTTCCGCCACGACGGGCGAGCTCGTCAAAAGCCCCACCTCGCGACAGATACCGAGGAGCTCGGCTTGGACGTCCTGCCATTCGCGAGCCCGTTGGTAGGAAATGAGCTCCCTCTGGCAGAGCCGGCGGAACTGCGCCCCGGACATCTCGCCCCGCCTGCCTCCCAGATAGTCCCAGAAGGCCAAGTAGGACAAGAAGTCTGAACTGGGGTCGTCGAAGCGCCGGTGGAGGGCGTCGGCCGCAGCCCTCTTTTCCGCCGGGCGCTCCCTCGGGTCTTGGACAGCCAGGCCGGCGGCTATAACGAGAACTTCGGGCAGGCATCCGAGCCGTGCACCTTCAAGCACCATCCGGCCAAGGCGCGGGTCGAGCGGCAAGCGGGCGATCTTGCGCCCGAGGGGCGTGAGCTCCCAGCCAACGCCCGCGGGTACCTCTTTATCCGCCTTCTCTCGGCGGAGCGCGCCGAGCTCTTCCAGGACCGCGAGGCCATCTCTTATGTTGCGCCTCTCGGGCGGGTCCACAAAGGGGAACGCTTCTATGTCGCCGAGCCCGATGGCCGCCATCTGGAGCACCACCGACGCCAGGTTGGTCCGGAGGACCTCGGGCTCAGTGAAGCGCCGGCGGGCCAGGTAATCCCCTTCCGAGTACAGACGAACACATATCCCCGGGCCGAGGCGGCCGCAGCGCCCAGCACGTTGGTCAGCGGACGCCTGGGAGATCCGCTCAATGGGGAGCCTCTGCACCTTGGTGCGCCGGCCGTAGCGCGAAATGCGAGCCGTTCCGACGTCAACCACGTAGCGGATCCCGGGCACCGTTATCGACGTCTCTGCCACGTTGGTGGCCAAGACCACGCGCCGGCCGGCGTGCGCTTCGAAAATCCGGTGCTGCTCGGCTGAAGAGAGCCGGCCATAGAGAGGCAAGATCTCCAAGCTGGGCGCCGTTTTGGCCAGCGCTTCGGCCGTGTCGCGGATCTCCGCCTCGCCGGCCAGGAAGACCAAGATGTCTCCCGGGCCTTCACGGCTGAGCTCCGCCACCGCGTCGCAAACGGCTTGGACTTCGTCGGCCTCAGCGGTGTCGTCCGGCTCACCGCTACCGGCCCTCTCAGGCGCGGCGCCGGCGGCGCCATCTCCTTCGCCGGCGCCCGCCGGCCGGTAGCGGACCTCGACCGGGTACGTGCGCCCTTCCACCTCGATGACGGGAACGCCCCCGAAGTGGCGAGAAAAGGCCTCGGTGTCGATCGTGGCCGAGGTGACCACGAGCTTCAGATCCGGCCGCGACGGGAGCAGGAGCGCCAGGTAGCCGAGCAGGAAGTCGATGTTGAGGCTACGCTCGTGCGCCTCGTCGATTATCAAGGTGTCGTAGGCCGCCAGCGTGCGGTCGCTGGCCAGCTCGGCGAGGAGCACCCCGTCGGTCATCAGCTTGACGAGCGTTGAGTCGCCCACCCTGTCGGTGAAGCGTTTTTTAATGATACGGCCCACCGAGATCTACCCCGAGCTCGTCTGCCACCCGCTCGGCCACGCTGCGGGCGGCGATACGCCGGGGCTGGGTGTGGCCGATCAGGCCAGCGGCACCCCGCCCCGCTTCGATGCAGAGCTTGGGCAACTGCGTGCTCTTGCCCGAGCCGGTCTCGCCGGCCACGATCAGGACCTGGTGGGCGGCAAGAGCAGCCAAGAGCTCCTCGCGCTTGGCGCTGATGGGCAGGTCATCTGGGTACTGGACCGGTTTCGGGAGCCGCGCCAGCGACTCCGCCCTCGCCACCGCCCGCATCTCAGCGCGGGCGGCCCAACGCGAGTGCCTTGGAGCGCGTGCACCTCCGGCCATGGGACCAGCTTGGCCGCTCGGTGCTGGCGAACCGGCGCGTGACCGCGGGGGTTAGCCGGTGCCCGCCCCTTGGAAGCCGAGCACCCGACGAACGCCTCGCGCGATCTCCAGGTCTTCACGCGCCTCTATCAGAAAGGTCCGTACCCTGGAGCCCGAGTCCGTGAGCTCGCAGTCGGGGCGGGCCTCCTCGTTCTTGGCCTCGTCCAGGTGGACACCGAGGAAACCGAGCCCGTCGGTGGCCCGTCGGCGAAGCGTGCCCGAGCGCTCCCCCACCCCACCCGTAAAGCAGATGGCGTCGAGGCCGCCAAGGGACGCCACCATGGCTGCGATCGCCCCCCGTAGCCGGTGCAGGTAGACACCGACGGCCAGGACCGCCCCCGGGTCGCCAGCGGCCTCGGCTTCGAGCACCTGGCGCATGTCCGCCGTACCCGCCAGTCCGAACAGGCCGGAACGGTACTCGAGAGTAGATGCGAGCTCCGCCGGCGGCATGCCGACATGCTCCTCCAACCAAAGGACGAGGCCCGGGTCGACGCTGCCCGAGCGCGTGGCCATCACCAGGCCCTCTAGAGGAGTGAAGCCCATAGTTGTGTCGACCGAAACGCCGTCTCTCACCGCGGCCAGCGAAGCGCCTGCCCCGAGGTGGCAAGTGACGACCCTCCGAGGGTTCGCTGGGGCCATCATTTCGCCTACCCGGCGAGAAGCGTAGGCGTGGGAGAGGCCGTGGAAGCCGTAGCGGCGCAGGTCCCAGCGCCGGCGCCACTGCGGGGGGAGGGCGTAAGTGTGCGCTGCGGGCGGGATGGTCGCGTGGAAAGCGGTGTCGAAGCAGGCGACCGCTGGCGCGCCCGGGAGCATGCGGCTCACGGCCTCCAAGCCGGAGAGCGACTTGGCCTGGTGGAGGGGTGCCAGGTCCGTCAAAGCCTGGAGCTTGCGGAGCACGGCCTCGTCCACGAGCACGGGCTCGGTGAGCTCGGTGCCGCCGTGGACGATGCGGTGCCCCACCGCGTCTATTGGCTTGGAACGGCCGACGACCTTGGCCAGGGCGTCTTGGTCGACCTTCCCGCCGGGAGCCGGCACGGCTTCGGAAACGACAAGAGAGTCCCTTTCGTCCAGGACGGACAGCTTGACGCTGCTCGAGCCGGCGTTCACGACGAGCACCCGGGCGCTCATCGGCCGAATCGTGGCCCGTTCCGGGCCTGATGGGCCCTCAATAGGGCCAAGTCCAGCCGGAGACCGCCGGGTCGTCCTCGCCGTTGGCCCGGGCATAGGCATCGGCCCGCACCCGCTCGTCGGCCATGCGCTGGCGGAGCGCAGCCGCGTGCGAGCCGAGGAAGGGCACCCGGTCGATGACGTCCATCACCAGATGGTAGCGGTCGAGGTCGTTGAGCGAGACCATCCGGAACGGCGTCGTCGTCGTGCCCTCCTCCTTGTACCCGCGCACGTGGAGGTTGGCATGGCTGGCCCGCCGGTATGTCAACCTGTGGATCAGCCAGGGGTAACCGTGGTAGGCGAAGATGACGGGCTTGTCCCTGGTGAAGAGGGTGTCGAACTCGCTGTCGGGGAGCCCGTGGGGGTGCTCGCTCTCGGGCTGGAGGCGCATCAGGTCGACGACGTTTATCACCCGGATCTTGAGCGAGGGCAGGTTGGCACGCAGCAGGTCAACCGCCGCCAACACCTCGAGGGTCGGGATGTCACCACAGCAGGCCATCACAACGTCGGGGTTGCCTTCGTCGTTGGAGGCCCACTCCCATATCCCGATGCCGCGCGTGCAGTGCAGTACGGCCTCGTCCATGGACAGGTAATCGAGCTGGGGCTGCTTGCCCGCCACTATCACGTTGACGTACTGGCGGCTCCGCAGGCAATGGTCGGCCACCGACAGAAGGCAGTTGGTGTCCGGGGGCAGGTATATGCGGGTTATCTCGGCCTTTTTGTTGACCACGTGGTCGATGAAACCAGGGTCCTGGTGGGAGAAGCCGTTGTGGTCTTGGCGCCACACGAGCGAGGAGAGCAGGTAATTGAACGAGGCGATGGGCCGGCGCCAGGGTATGTGGTTGGTGGTCTTCAACCACTTGGCATGTTGGTTGAACATCGAGTCCACGATGTGGATGAAGGCCTCGTAACTGGTGAATAGGCCGTGCCTCCCGGTGAGCAGGTAACCTTCCAACCAACCCTCGCACTGGTGTTCGGAAAGCATTTCCATGACACGGCCCGAGGGCGCGAGGTGGTCGTCGGTCGGGAGGCGCTCGGCGTCCCACTGGCGGTCGGTCGCCTCGAACACGGCCTGGAGACGGTTGGAGGCGACCTCGTCCGGCCCGAAAAGCCGGAAGCTCGTCGGGTTGGCCTTCATAACGTCCCGGAGGAACTCGCCAAGGCGCCTCGTCGCCTCCGACAAAGTCGTGGCCGGCTTTGGCACGGGCACGGCGTAGCTGCGGAAATCCGGCAGCACGAGGTCCCGGAGCAAGAGCCCTCCGTTGGCGTGGGGGTTGGCGCTCATGCGACGGTGGTCTTTAGGCGCGAGCGCGGCCAACTCGGGGAGCACCGCGCCCTTCTCGTCAAAGAGCTCTTCTGGACGGTAGCTGCGCATCCACTCCTCGAGGAGGCGCAGGTGCGAGGGGTTCGTGCGGACCTCAGCCAGCGGTACCTGGTGCGCCCGCCACGTCCCTTCGACCGGTGAACCGTCCACCTCCTTCGGCCCGGTCCAGCCCTTCGGCGAACGAAGCACGATCATCGGCCAACGCGGCCTCGAAGTATCGTCCCCCTCGCGCGCCCGCCGCTGGATCTCGGTGATGCGCCCTATTACGGTGTCGAGAGTCGACGCCATCTTCTGGTGCATCTCGCTCGGGCGGTCGCCCGACACCCAATAGACCTCGTGCCCGTAGCCCTCGAGGAGGGACGTGAGCTCGTCGTCGCCTATGCGGGCCAGCACCGTGGGGTTGGCGATCTTGTAGCCGTTCAGGTGGAGGATGGGCAGCACGGCCCCGTCGGTCACCGGGTCGAGGAACTTGTTGGAGTGCCAGCTCGTAGCGAGCGGGCCGGTCTCGGCCTCGCCGTCGCCCACTATGCAGCACACGAAAAGGTCCGGGTTGTCGAAGGCGGCGCCGTAGGCATGGGAGAGGGCGTAGCCCAGTTCACCCCCCTCGTGGATCGAGCCGGGTGTCTCGGGCGCTACGTGGGAGGGGATACCGCCGGGGAAGCTGAACTGGCGGAACAGCCGCGCCAGGCCGTTGGCGTCGGGCGTGATATGGGTGTAGATCTCGCTATAGGTCCCCTCCAGGTAGGCGTTGGCGACCGCCGCGGGGCCGCCGTGGCCCGGGCCCATTATGTAGATCGCGTTCAAGTCCCAGTTGCGGATGGCCCTGTTCATGTGGACGTAGACGAAGTTGAGGCCCGGCGTCGTGCCCCAGTGGCCCAAAAGGCGCGGCTTCACGTGCTCGGGCTGGAGGGGCTCGCGCAGCAGGGGGTTGGCGAGAAGGTAGATCTGGCCTACCGAAAGGTAGTTGGCCGCCCGCCAGTAGGCGTCGACCAGCCGCTCCTCCTCGGCCGAAAGGAGCCGCGCGGCCGCTGCGTGAGGGTGCTCTGGTGAGGACTGGGCGCTCCCGGTCGACTGTTCCATGGTCGGGGTCTCCTTTCGCTCCTCCCAGCAGGCCCGACCTTAGCGGGGCCAAGCGCGGCGCCCAAGTCCCACGGGCCGCGGCCGCTGGCCTACGCCGGGCCCGCTGGCCTCGTTTCGAAGCGCCAGAGGGCCGGCCGCCCCGTCCTGGCCGCAGTGCCTGACGAGCGCCGATACGGCGGCCTTCACAATTCCATCACAATTCGATTGCAGGCCTGCCAACTCTCGCGCCGACAATGGTGAGACGATAAGAGCCGGCGGCGGGAGGGCCCGCAAACGAGGAGGTGACAAGGCCATGGCAGGTAGCGACCGCTCAGGTCGTGCGCGACGCGCCCGTCACCTGGTACGCGCTACTTTGCTGACGGCCGCTTTCGCCACCATGGCGGCGGCAGGCACGGTCGGCGCGGCTGGTGCTGCCGCGGCCTACCCTCACCGGCACGTTCATATCCGCCACCACCGTCCGGCGGGCAGCACCACTCCCGTACCTTTCTCGGCGACGACGACCCTCCCCACCACGCTTCCGAGCCCCGTCCCGCCTCCTAGCGCGCCGGCTGACAGCTGCCTCAAGGCGGGTTGGGCCCAGGCGGTCCAAGGTGCCCCCAACAGCTTCGCCCCTGGCGCCGCCTACCTCTGGTATGACGCCGACGGCGGATGGGCGCTCCGCTTCACCCATGCCACCGTGCAGGACAAGGTGATATTCGCCGGCTCGCTCCAGGTCGCCTCGGGGCAGTTCACGGACGTGACCGCCATGAGGAACCAGGGCCACGACATCGTGGCCCTCGCCCCCAACAAGCGCACCATCTATTTCCGCTTCGTCGATTTCGGACTGCTCGACGGGCTCAACTTCGCTACCCATTGCACCAAGTCGTTCACGGTCAACATCCACGCCAGCGACACACTCGTGCCCGCCGGCAAGATCTACCTCGGCTCAAGCTCGGCCAACCCGCCGAGCGACCCGTTCAAGGTGGCGCGCGGCACCCTTTTGTCCGCCGGCATCAAGCAGCTGACGACCGAACGCTAGGCGCACCCGGGCGGCGGCGGGTAGCATCCCCGGGCGTGGCGCTAGCCATCCACCCCCAGTGCCACACACGCGTAGAGACCGCTCAGACCTAAGCGTCGTCCTGCCACCGACCAAGGAGAGCCGATATGCCCTACTACGACATGCCGAAGCACGAGCTCACCAAGTACATGCCGGAGCTCGCCCTGCCCGACGATGCGGAGAGCTTTTGGTCGACCACGCTCGCCGAGAGCCGCGCTGCCGCCCAGCCGGCCGAGTGGCGCAAGGTCGAGACCGGCCTCAACCTGGTGGACACATTTGACGTCGCGTTCTCGGGCTTCGGGGGGCAGCGCGTCAAAGCCTGGCTACACCTGCCGGCGAACATCGAGGCGCCGGTGCCGGCCGTCGTGCGATTCCAGGGTTACGGAGGCGGGCGCGGCCTCCCTCACGAGGTGAGCGTCTGGGCGCTGGCGGGGTACGCGAGCTTCGTGATGGACACCCGTGGCCAGGGCTCGGCCTGGAGCCCGGGCGACACGCCGGACCCAACCGGGTCGGCGCCCTCCTTCCCGGGTTTTATGACAAGAGGGATCCTCGACCCGAAGGAGTACTACTACCGGCGTGTGTACACCGACGCCGTGCTAGCCGTCGACGCGGTGCGCTCCCACCCGATGGTCCGGCCGGGCCAGGTGGCCGTCTCGGGGGGCAGCCAGGGGGGAGGCATGACCCTGGCGGTCGCCTCCTTGGCGAGAGACGTGTGGGCGGCGATGGCCGACGTACCCTTCCTTTGCGACTTCCCCAGGGCGACCGAGATCATCGACAGCGACCCTTATGGGGAGATCGTGCGCTACTTGAAGACCCACCGAGACCAAACTGCCGCCGTGTTTTCTACCCTCGCCTACTTCGACGTGGCTGCCCTCGCACCGCTCGCCCAGGCGCCGGCGCTCTTTTCGGTGGCCTTGATGGACCCGATCTGCCCTCCCTCGACGGTCTACGCCGCGTTCAACCGCTACGGGGGAGACAAGCAGATCGTGGAGTACCCCTTCAACGGCCACGAGGGCGGCGAAGCATTTCACCAGACGGTGCAGCTCGAGTGGCTTGCGTCTCTTGACGCAGCGTCGCGCACCTGACCAAGGGGCAGGTACCCGCCGGCGGGACCACTTCGTGAGGGCCCACAAGCGGCTAACGAAGAGGGTGCTCACCGGCCCTCACCAGCCAGTACCAGGTCACCTCTCCCGAACAGCGGGCTGCACGCCCAACTCAACCTCGGCACCCGACGAGGCTGCCGAAGCCATGGCGCCATAGACCAGGGACAAGGTCGAGAGGTTGTCCGACGCGTCGCACTCAGGCGGGCGACCCGACTCCACGGCATCGACAAATTCGGCTAGGCACCCGGCTCGACCGGACAGCTCGAGCTGTGGCAGGTCGAGACGGGCCCATCTCCCCTTCCGGTCACAAAACCGGACCTCCTCGTCCCCCAGGCCGTCGGCAGAACCGCGACTCGACCACCAAAGTTCCCCCTCGTCCAGCGCCATCCTCCAGTGACCGGCCCAAGGAGTCTGGTCCGCATTGAGCCAGCTCCCGGAGTAAGACACTTGGACCTCGTCCTCAAAAGAGATGAGGGCACAACCTTCCGGGTCGTCTGCAAACCAGCTCCAACTTGGGTTCCAGGTCCGGCAGGCGATGCTGAGGGCGCGACGTCCAAGCGTGGCGCGGAGGAGGTCGAAGTGATGGACGGCC
The DNA here is from genome assembly GCA_027334785.1 of Acidimicrobiaceae bacterium. GTDB lineage: Bacteria > Actinomycetota > Acidimicrobiia > Acidimicrobiales > Palsa-688 > JAJZYO01. The sequence goes on along the minus strand of DAHWQF010000027.1, from coordinate 2,509 downwards.
ATGTCCAAAAGGAGCGGGGCGCGCCAGGTGTGGTGGCCGTTTTGGCCGTTGGTGGCAGGCGAAAACCGCCTGAACTGCAAGACGACAAAGCGCACGTCACCGAAAGTCCGCTCTGCGACAAGGCGCTGCACCAGGCGTACCGCCGGGAAGAACCGGTAATTCTGGCTCACCATCAAAGTGAGTCCGCGTTCAGCCGCCAACTGGGTCAAAGAACGCGCTTCTTCTAGCGAAGGGGCGAACGGCTTCTCAACGAGGACATGTTTACCTGCCTCTAGCGCCGCTCGTACGACGGGCACATGGGCGGGGAGCTCCGTCGTCACCACGACGCCGTCGAAGGGCACTGACCCGAGCGCGGCATCGAACGACGCGTGGAAACCACCCGGTGGGACCATCTTCTCCTTGGCTAGGGCGGCGCGGCGATCGGGCGAGCTCTCCACGCATGCCACCAATTGGGCCAGAGGGACCTGCGGGAACACGGTCTTCAGCCAATCATGCCCCCACATCCCGACACCGACTTGCACCAACCTCATGAGGAGATCATCCTTTCCTACTTTTCTGGGCAGGGAACCCCGCCGCGAGCCGTTCTATCCATGCACGACGGGCTGAGGCGACTGTAGGCTACTGCGCCGCGCTGTTGCGTCCGGATGTCAGTGGGCCTGGTCGGCCTTCGGGTCGCGAGGAGGTAGCTGGCACGCTTCGAGCTACGCCGTCACGGGCCACTACGGCTCCGACGCCGTCCCAGTAACAGGGCGGCTCCGGCGAGGACGGCGGCGCCGGCGACCTCCACGCCGAGCGACTCGCTCGTGTAGGGCGCGGAGAAGCGCTCACGGTAGCCGAAGAGCCCGAACCAGACGCTGAACAACAACGCCCCGGCCGTCGAAGCGAGGAGGAGCGAGCCGGCCAGGGCGAGGGCAGCTTTGCGGAAGCCGAGGAGCGCGACGGCAATCGAGTTGCCGGCGGCTCCCTGAGCTATGAACAGCGCCCCGATAGTGCGGACTTTGTGAAAGTAGTCGCCGTACAGGTAGAGGTGGAGCACAGCCGACCACACGAGCAGCGCAGCTCCGGCGAGCACCAAGACGAGCGCGACCGCGCCCAGGGGGCTGCGCTCGCGGGCTAGTCGATGACCGGCTACGCGCACTTGTATTGGTACGGCTTTGACGTCTGGGAGGATCTCGGTCCTGCGTCCGCTCCCTACCCTGTCAGGGCCGCTCACCAACGTCCGCTCCTGTGCGTCCAAGCGAACTGGGCCCTTGGGCAGCCTGACACAGAGGGGACCGACCCTCCCCGCTTGAACATTTGGCCTCTTCGCGCCAAGCTACGGCGGTGACTCCGACAATGCTGCGGGCAGCTGTGCTCGACGACTACCAGAGGGTTGCCACGACCTTCGGGCCCTGGGAGCGCCTCTCGGGCCGGGTCCAGGTCGAGTGCTTCTCTGACCACTTGGACGACGCCGGCCAGCTCGCCGAGCGACTGGCGCCGTTCGAGATCGTGGTCGCGATGCGCGAACGCACCCGGTTCGAGCGGCCGCTCGTCAGCCAGCTCTTCCACCTCCGCCTGCTTGTCACCACAGGCTCCCGCAACGCCGCCATCGACTTGGGTGCGTGCGCCGAGCACGGGGTCGTGGTGAGCGGCACGCGGGGTGTCGCCCACGGCGCCGCCGAACTGACCTGGGCACTGATCCTCGCAGCCAGCCGCCACCTCGAAGAAGAAGTCAGCAACGTCCGCGCAGGCCGCTGGATGACAACAGTGGGGCGCGACCTCCGGGGGAGCCGCCTCGGCGTCATCGGGCTCGGCCGGCAGGGTCGCCAGGTGGCCCGGGTCGGCCTGGCCTTCGGGATGGACGTGGTCGCGTGGAGCGAGCACCTCACCTGGGAGCGCTGCGCAGAGGTCGGCGCGCGGCTGGTGACTAAAGACGAGCTACTTTCCACTGCCGACTTCGTCACGCTCCACCTGGTGCTCTCCGAGCGGACCAGGGGCCTGATCGGCGAGCGGGAACTGGCCCTCATGCGCCCAACGGCGTGGTTGGTGAACACGAGCCGGGGGCCGATCTGCGACGAGGCCGCACTGGTCCTCGCCTGTCGCGAGGGGCGGATCGCCGGAGCCTGCCTGGACGTCTTTGACGACGAGCCGCTGCCGGCGCGCCATCCGTTGCGCTCCCTGCCCAACGTCCTGGCCACGCCGCACATCGGCTACGTGACCGAGCACACTTACGAGGTGTTCTTCACCGACGTCGTCGAGGACATCGAGCGCTGGCTAGACGGGAGCCCCGTCCGAGTGGTGAGCGATTGACGCTGACGGCGTCACCAAACTGGTGAACGTGGTGACAAGAAGGCCGGATCCGTCAGATCTGGGGGAAAAATCGGCCCTATTTCTGATGGATGCGCCCCGCCGGCAACCACGTCCACCAATTTCGTGGCCCCCGCCCCTCCAACAACCGAGGGCGACGACCTAGTTCACCACGAACCGAACGGCGTACCGCCCGATCGGTGGCGCCCCTCGCTGCGGCCCC
>DAHWQF010000279.1 GCA_027334785.1 Acidimicrobiaceae bacterium | reverse complement strand
GCCTTTGGGGGCGTTGGCTCCGCCGTGAGAGCGGCGCTGTCGGGGGCGCGCAGCGTCCGGACAGCGTACGAGCCGCTCCCGGTCGAAGTCGAGGTGGACGATCTCTCTGAACTGGACGAGGCGCTCGCTGCGGGCGCAAAGCTCATCCTGGTGGACAACATGGCCCTCGCGGATATCAAAGAGGCGGTGGCGCGGGCGCGGCGGGCCGGCGCCAAGGTCGAGGCGTCGGGGGGCATTACTCTCGCCAATGCCCGCTCCGTGGCCGAGTGCGGGGTCGACTACATCGCCGTGGGCGCGCTGACCCACTCGGCGCCGGCGCTCGATATCGGCCTCGACTGGGAAGCTCTGGCGCCGTAACACGCCGGCGCCAAAGTGCGCCGAGCGCTCAAGTCGGCTGGCCGAATTTTATCTGTTTTTGAGCGACTTACCCCTTCCGCCAGCGTCCGAGGCCCGCCACCTAGGCAGACTTAGAGTTCAGCGGCTCCTACCGGCGCTGGGCGCACTGTGCTTGCGTTCGTAAAGGACGACGTTACTGGTAGAACCAACCACGCGGAATTCGGGGGCTATGCGATCGAAGACTACTTGCGCGCTTTCTCCTAGGTTGCCGTCGCAGGAGATGCACCGAGGGAGCAGGAGGTACTCAACCTGCGAGGCGAACGGCAGCTCGGTGCCATTGAACTTCGGGTTGCCGTAGTAAGACTGAGAAAACGGCGTGGGGAAGAGGTAGACCTGCCGGCGGTGGTCTATGTTCGGGACAAAGTTCTGGGCCGCGGAGACTACGGCCCGCGGGGGGAGCTTGGTCAATAGGTGTTCCGTCGCCAACACATAGGGGGCCAACGGGCTGGGAGGGACGTAGGGGCTGTCCGAGAAGGGGGCGTCGCCCCACAAAAGACAGGCCCAGAGGGCACAAAGTGTCACGGTAGCAGTCGCTATGACCCGGTCGCGGCGGCGTTTCGCTCGCGCTATGCCGACGACGGTGGCGCAAAGGAGCACGGCGGCCGTAGGCACCGAGTAATGGCGGAAAATTTGGTGTAAGTACGGGTTGGACGAGAACGCGTCCGCAAGTAGTTCGGGGAGGGCGACGGCAAGGACCCCCGGGGCGGCAAGGAACGCCAAGCCCGTGCTGAACGCCATTTGCCAAAGGTAGAAGGGTCTGCCGCCGCCCACAAGGAAGCCCAAGAGTTCGCCTGGCTTGCGGATGAGGACACGCATGGTGGCAGAGAGAGAGCCAAACGGCCACCATCCCGTGTAGGTCACAGGTACACCGTTTAGGAGGACGGGGATTATGACGAGGTTCTCGATCAACGCGACCGTGACGGCGGACCCCACGATCGCCAGCCCCGCCGTGCGATCGCGTCGGAAGGTGACCCATAGGCCTAGGGGGACAGCAAATAGGGCGTCATCTTGCTTGCAGAGCAGAAGAAGCGCCACCATGGCCAAAAGGAGGCGCGGGCGCCATACGACCGCCGCATAGACACAAAAAGCCAGGATCGGCGCTTCAAATGCCTCGACGTGGAACTGGTCGAGGTTGGCCCGCTGGATGGCAGGGTTGAGGAGGTAGGCGGCGGCGAGCAAAGTGGACAGGGTTCGGCTCGACAAGAGGTGCCGGCCAAGCAGGTAAACGGGTACCGCACCAGAGGCGAGCGCCATGGCTTGGACTACGAGCAAAGCGGCGGCGTGCGGGTAGATCCAGTACAACGGCACTAGGAGGACGAAGATGAACACCGTGTGGGCCGCGAACATGTCCGTGCCCATGACCGTCATAAATGGGGCGTGGAACCTGCTCAATAGCCATATGCCTTGGTCGTAGAGAGCGAGGTCGTAGGCGTCTTGCTGGAAGGAGCGCAGGGTCTCGACCGAGGCGTTGGCAAAGCGCACCGTGAAGGCGACCATGAGGAACGCGAGGGGAACGAGCCTTGCGTAGGGGACCAGGTACCTGGTGATCGCCGGCGCCCGCAGGGAGTTATTGATCGCCCGCGCCCGCAGGGACCACGCTCTTGTGGTTGGCGAGGTTTGTTTGGCCAGCGGCGCGTCGTCAGGTGCGGCTAGGGGGGTGCCCTCCGCCTCGACTGGTAGTGCGCCTGCGAAGCCGGTGTCGGGTGCGCACTGACTGCGAGCGGAGCCAGCCGTTGCCTCGGCCTCGCTCATCGGCGCGATACTACAAGCGGCCGCCGGCCCGGCTACTCGATCTTAGGTGGTGACCCTCATGTAGGCCGCCGGCGCCCCAGGAGCCAGTAGAGGACCGAGTTGCCCGTGTTGAGCGCGGTCAGGACTCGCCAGACCAGCTTGCCACCACGGATCTGCTCGGCGGGCCGGCGCTTGATGTCGGCCCACGTGATGGCTGTGACCGCGACGTGCCCGACGGCGACCAGGAGCAGTGCGAGCTTGTTGGGCTTGGTGCCTTTCATGGGTCCCATTGTGGCGGCGAGGCCAGCGACAGGGGACGGACGCGCCAGAAATTGACCGATGTGTTTTTGGCGGAGGTCACATCGGTCAGGAACTTGCGCGTATTCGCGCCAAAAACTGATTGATGTGCGGCTAACAAGTTCTCATCAGTGAGTTTCTCGCGCGGCCTTGTACGAGATGAGCGCGGTGGCTGGGCGGTTGTGCGATCAGCCGATCACGGCCACGACGTCGCCGGCACCGACCGACGCTCCGGTCTCCACGCGGACTTCGAGGACGGTGCCGGCGACGTCGGAGACGATGTAGTTCTCCATTTTCATCGCCTCGAGCACGCATACGGCCTGGCCTGCGTCCACGTGGTCGCCGGCGCCGACCAGCACCTTGACAACCGTGCCTTGCATGGGGATGGTCACCTCAGCGCCGTCTCGCCCACTGTCTCCGAGGCCGGTGCTCCCGAGGCCGGTGCTCCCGAGGCCGGTGCTCCCGAGGCCGGTGCCTCCGAGGCCGGTGCTCCCGAGGCCGGTGCCCCCAAGGCCGGCGTCCCCAAGGCCGGCGCTCCCGAGGCCGGCGCTCCCGAGGCCGGCGCTCCCGAGGTCAGCGTCCGAGCCCCAGGCCGGCGGTAACCAGACCCGTACCTGGTAGAGCCGCCCGCCGACCTCGATGTCGAGGTCCCGGCGCTCGTCGGTGGATGTGGAGTTCATGGCGGCCGGAACGACAGGGTCGACAGAGGAGAGGTCCACCTTTTCGGTCAGCCACGTTGTCGAGTGGCTGGCTGTGACGAAGTCGGGGTGGGCGAGCACCACCATGTGGGCCGGGATGGTGGTTGGGACCCCCTCCACCTCGGTCTCCTGCAGGGCCGAGAGCAGGCGCCGGCGGGCACTTTCCCGGTCTGGGCCCCACGAGATGAGCTTGGCCAGGAGGTTGTCGTAGTGCTGGCTGACCGTGTCGCCCGCCTCGTAACCGGCGTCGGCGCGTACCCAGGGCCCGGCGGGGAGGCGCAGCCGGGCGACGCGGCCGGGAGTGGGGATGAAGTTGCCGCCGGCGAGGTCCTCGGCGTTGACCCGGGCCTCGATGGCATGGCCGCGCAGTAGTACATCGTCCTGAGAAAAGGGGAGGGGCTCCCCGGCAGCGACGGCGAACTGCAGCGCCACGAGGTCAAGGCCGGTTACGAGTTCTGTCACCGGGTGCTCCACCTGGAGGCGGGTGTTCATCTCGAGGAAATAAAACTCGCCATCTTGGTAGATGAGCTCGATGGTGCCGGCATTGACGTAGCCGCAGGTCCGGGCCACGTGCACCGCGGCCTCGCCCATCGCCTCGGCGACGCCGGGGGGTAATCCCGGTGCCGGCGCCTCCTCCACCAGCTTTTGGTGGCGCCGCTGCACGGAACAGTCACGCGTGCCGAGGTGGACGACGTTGCCGTGGGTGTCTGCGAGCACTTGGACCTCGACATGGCGCGGCCAGGGCAAGTACTTCTCCAGGTAGCACTCGGGCCGCCCGAAGGCCTTCTCGGCCTCGCGCTGGGCTGATTCCAGGGCGTCGGCCGCCTTGTCTGGCGAAGTCACGACCCGCATCCCCCGCCCGCCCCCACCGAAGGCGGCCTTGATAGCGACGGGCCAGCCGTGCGATTCGCCGAACGCGACGACCTCGTCAGGACTTTCGAGCGGCGTGTCGGTCCCGGGCACGGGCGCGACCCCAGCTCGCCGGGCGGCCGCCCGGCTGCTGATCTTGTCGCCCATCACCTCGATCGCTCCGGGGGGCGGGCCGACCCATGTGGCGCCGGCGGCGATGACCGCGCTGGCAAAGCGGGCGTCTTCGGCGAGGAAGCCGTAACCGGGGTGCACGGCATCCGCCCCTGAACGCGCGAGCAGCTCTAGGAGCCGCTCGACCGAAAGGTAGCTCTCCGCCGCCGGTGCCGGCCCGACCAGGTAGGCCTCGTCAGCAGCCCGGACGTGCATGGAGCCCCGGTCAGCTTCGGAGTACACCGCCACCGAGGCGATGCCGAGGTGCCGGCACGCTCTAGCTACGCGGACGGCGATCTCGCCCCGGTTGGCGATCAGCACCTTCGAGGGCAGCGTCGGGAAGGTGGGCACCTTCATGTGGGGGCAGTCTGCCAGGCTGGCGGGGTGCAAGTCGACATGGTCCATGGGTTCAGGGTGGCCCGGCTGGCGGAGACGACCTCGACCAACACCGTGGTGGCCGAGGAGGCACGCCTCGGGGCCGAGGAAGGGCTCGTCGTCGTGGCCGACTACCAAAGCGCCGGCCGGGGGCGCTTCGACCGGCGCTGGGAGGCGCCCGCCGGTGCGGCCCTGCTTTTTTCGGTCTTGCTCAGGCCGGGCCGGCTCGGGGCACGTGCCTTGGCACCAGGACGGAGGCACCTCGTAATGGCGGCGGTCTCGCTCGCCGTGGCTGAGGCCGCTCGGGAGGTGGCCGGCGTGCAGCTGGTGCTCAAGTGGCCGAACGATCTGTTGGGGCCCGACGGGCACAAGGTGGCCGGCGTGCTGGCCGAGGCCGTCCAGGCACCGGCAGCGGCCGGCGGGGCAACGAAGGACGACGACGCCGCCGTGGTGGTCGGAGTTGGCCTGAACGTGGGCTGGGCGCCCGCGGGTGCCACCTCGCTCGAGGCCCTTGCCGGGCGTCCGGTGGACCGGGACGCCTTGCTTGGCGCCACGCTGGCGGCTCTGGCTCGGCTGTACGGCAACTGGGAGGATGTCGCCAGCCGCTACCGGGGGCTACTCGCCACCAT
>DAHWQF010000278.1 GCA_027334785.1 Acidimicrobiaceae bacterium | reverse complement strand
GAGGAGGTAGACCGTGCCTTGGACGTCGAGGCGATGACCCGTGGCGGCGTCGTAAAGTGACCAAAGACCCCGCGGGGTGGGCCTACAACCTGCTCGTCCTTTTGCACATAATCTGTGCCGTCGCCGGGTTTGGCGCGGTCGTGTACCGTGGTTTCCTGCTGGAGGTGGCTCGCCGGCGGGGAGCAGCAGGTGCGGCCGAAGCCGGTGTGCTGGCGGTCTACGGCCAGGTTTCGCAGTTCGCGGAGATCCTCATATACGGGGTAGTCGTGTTCGGGTTGGCCGCCCTCGGAGAAGAGGGGCACTCGTCCAATTTCGGCAAGGCGTGGGTCGTCGCCGCCCTCGTCGTCTATTTCGTGATGGTCGGCCTGCTCCACGGCATGGTGCGTCCGGCCGAACGTGACTACCGGCGGACCATGCTCGCGCTCGCCCAGGTGCCGCCCCTCAAGCCGCCGGCGCGGCCCCCTGAGCTCGACCGCCTCGACGGTCTCTACCGCCGGATAAGCGCCGGTACGGGCCTGTTCAACGTGCTTTTGCTGGGCTCGCTGTACCTGATGGTGTTCAAGCCCTGAGCTGAGAAGCTCGGCTGAAAAGTGTCCACTTTTTCAAAAAGTGTCGTGCTCGTCGCCAAATGCGCCCGGACCACGTCAGAAGTCAAGGAAGGCGTCAGAAGTCGTCGGCGGCAGGCCCGGCCTCAGACCTGCTGGACGACAGTATCGCCGTCGAAGGAGACCTGCACGTGCTGCTCGGGCCGGCGCTTGTTCTGGAGCGCTTGAGCGGCGAGCGAGGAACGGTCGGCCTCGGTGAGAGGGGGCTGCACGATCGAGCGGGGGAAGAGCCGGCGGGCGAGGACCACGTTCAGCTCGGCCGCATATACGGTGAGCTCCGATATCAAGTAGAGCCAGGCGAAAAGGCCTATCACTATGCCAAATGTCCCGTAGAGAGAATTGGCGTTTTTCAGGTAATGGCCGACGACGAAGCCCCCGAAGGACTGCAGCACGGTCCAGCCGATCCCGGCGAGGACGGCGCCTGGTACCAGCTGGCGGAGCTTCACCACCGCCGGAGTGAGGATGCGGAAAGCAAACAGGTAGTCAGTGAAGTTCACCACCCCCGAGGCGGCACCGCCCGCTACCGCGAGGCCGAGGGAACCATGCGCCGCCGGCACGGCAGCGCCAAGGAAGGTCCCAACGACCAGGCCCACGCCGAGAACGGCGAGGAAGCCGAGGCTGCGGGCGAGGCGGGCGGGGAAACCTGGACGCTCGGGCCCGGGAAGGTTCCACACCTGTGCCATCGTGAATATGCCGTTTTGGCCGAGGGCAAGCGAGCCCCAGACGAGCCCGCCGATGCCGACCACGAACCCGAGCAGGCTGTTCCGCCGCATCGCCTCAATGTTGCCGGCGAGGTCCGTACCGATGATTGGGAACTTGCTGAGCGCCGAGGTCAAGAGTTCGTGGCGGAGGGTGGGGTGCCCGTTCAAGACCAGCCCTAGGACTGTGACCAGGAGCAGCAGGAGCGGGAAGAGGGTCCCGAAGGCCGTGTGCGCCAGGTTGGCCACGAGGGTGCCGGCGTTGTCGTCCCCGAACTTCTTCACCACCCCGAAGACCAGCGCCAGCGGCAGGTGGCGCTGCTGGGTGCGGTCAAGTTTCCTGACAACGCGTTCAAGCGGGTTCACCGCGCCACCTCCTGAGGTGTCTAGCGAGTACGGTTCGGCAGGTCAGGTACCCTATCTTGCCGGCGGTAAGCAAGGCGCGATCATGGGGGCGATGCCAGTTCTGCCAGACGTCGCTACCGGTGACGCCATCTGTGTACCCAGGGGGTTTGTCACTCACGCCGGCAACGCTGGGATAAAGGACTCGAGCCTCGACCTCTCGATCGTGGCAGGTGAGGGTCCTTGCGCGGCCGCCGGGGTCTTCACGCAGTCGCTCTTTGCCGGGCCGAGCGTTACCCTTTCCCGCCGCCACCTGGCCGGCGGGTCCGCCCGCGCGCTCGTCACGGTCTCGAAGAACGCCAACGTGGCCACCGGGGCACGAGGCGAGCGCGACGCAGAGGAGCTGGCCGAGCTCACGGCCAAGGTGGTCGGCTGCGGCCCGGACGACGTTGTGGTGTGCTCGACCGGGGTGATCGGCCGGCACTACCCGATGGAACGGATAAGGGAGCACTTCACCAGTCTGTCCATGCCCGAGGTGGCCGACTTCCAAACGATAGCCAGGGCGATCATGACGACTGACACTCGGCCGAAACTGGCCAGCGCGCCAGCCGGCCCGGCCACGGTCATGGGGGTGGCCAAGGGCTCGGGGATGATCGAGCCGGATATGGCGACGCTGCTTGCGTACGTGTTCACCGACGCCAAGGTGCCGGCCCCCGAGCTCGAGGGGATGTGGAGGCGGGCCGTCGATGCCACGTTCAATTGCCTCTCGATCGATACCGACACCTCGACCTCCGACTCGGCGGTCGTCATGGCGAGCGGCGCGGCGGGGGAAGCCGAGCTGGCCCAGCTCGAGGGCGCTCTCTTGGCCGTCTGCCGCTCCCTCACGGTTCAGCTCGCCGCCGACGGCGAGGGTGCTACCAAGGTCCTCCAGGTCCAGGTGGCTGGGGCGGCTGACGCTGCCCAGGCGAGGCGGGTCGCCAAGTCGATCGTGGGCTCCCCGCTCGTCAAGTGCGCCGTCCACGGGGCCGACCCCAACTGGGGCCGGGTCGTGATGGCGATCGGCAAGTGCTGGCAGGAGACCGGCATCAGCGCCGAGTCGGTGCGGGTGAGCTTCGGGGGCTTCGAGGTCTACCCTCACCAGCTGGCCGCCGGGGACCTCGACCGGCTGGCGCAGCTCATGGCTGAGAGCACCGTCGAGGTGGGCGTCCGCTTGGGGGACGGGCCGGGGGAGGCGACGGTGTGGGGGTGCGACCTGTCCCCTGAGTACGTTCACATAAACGCCTACTACACGACCTGAAGAGGAACTTGGTGCACCCTCTGGAGCAACTGCGCTACGTGGCAAGGGGATGGGAAAGCATGGACGACCTCCCCGTAGCCGAGGTCGCGCAGGTCCTGGCCGAACTGGCAGAGGAGAGCCCGGCCACGCTCCTCCATGCCTGCCGGCGCCTGATCGAGTACTTCCCGGCGTCGGGGCGCCTCTGGTGGCTCTCGGCGCGTGCCCTGTCCGCCCCCGAGCCGGTGGGTGGGATCTGGGAGGCGGTCGACGAGCTCTTGGAGGACCCGACGGGCAAGCGTTTAGCTGAGGCGCTCCCAGCCGGCGCCGGCGTATCGGTGCTCGGCCCAGCGGCGGACGCAGTGGTGAGCGTGCTCCGGCGCCGGCGGGCCCGGGAAGGCGGCGTGCCCAAGAAGACGCCCAACAAGAACCGTGGGCGGGACCGGAGCCCCCGTGGGCAGGAACGTGAGAGCCGGGAGCCGGGCGTCTTGGTCGTGTCGGCCCTAGCGGCAGGGCCGGACGCCCTTCTCCTAGACGGTGCTGCGGCCCGGCAGGTGCCGGGCCTGGTTGGGCGGGAGAGGACCGTTTGGGCCGTGGTCCCCCGGGGCACGGTCTTGCCGGACGCCTTGTGGCAACAGCTGCTCATGCGGGCGCGAGGCGCTGGCGGCGTGGAGACGCTCTCGCCCGAGTGCTTCTCCGCTCTGGCCGGCCCGAACGGGCTTGCCGACGCGGCCGACATCCTTTCTTCCCCCACCTGCCCCCCGGTAGCCGAGCTCCTCGGCTGGCGCTCTTGAGCCCAGTCGCGGTCCTGGCTGCCTGGGCCACCTGCCCCTGGATTTCCACCAACCACCCGCCGGCGCCACCTACTATCTGGCCAGCATGGGTTGGGACGGTCGGCTGAGCTTGGAGGACCTCGGGGCGGACGAGCCGTTCGGCACGGTCCTGGCTGACCCCCCGTGGCGTTTTGCCAACCGCACCGGAAAGGTGGCCCCCGAGCACCGCCGGCTTTCCCGCTACGAGACCATGGACGCGAAGGAGGTCGCGTCTTTACCGGTTGCCGACCTCGTGGCCGCGCGCTCGCACTGCTACTTGTGGGTCCCGAACGCGCTGCTCGCCGAAGGCCTCGCCGTGATGGAGAACTGGGGGTTCACCTACAAGGCCAACCTGGTGTGGCACAAGGTGAGAAAGGACGGCGGCTCCGACGGCAGGGGCGTGGGCTTTTACTTCCGAAATGTCACCGAACTGGTCCTCTTCGGCACCCGCGGCAAGCTGCGCACGCTGGCACCGGGCCGGCGCCAGGTCAACCTCCTAGCCAGCCGGAAGCGAGAGCACAGCCGTAAGCCTGAGGAGCTCTACGGGGTAATCGAGGCCTGCTCGCCTGGGCCCTACCTGGAGCTCTTTGCCCGTTACCCCCACCTCGGCTGGGCATCATGGGGGAAGGAAGCGGCCGAGGGCGTGGAACCGTGCGGCCGCCAGTGGAAGGGTTACCGCTGACGGCTGGCTCGCGCTTAGGGCTCTTTCAATGCGCCTGCCGGCCGGGAGCGGTCCTCTGCCGGCGCCGGCCGGCGGCCGGCGGCCACCGGCCAGCCACCGGGCTGAGCGTGTTCAAAAAACCGGCAAATGTGGCTGGGCAGAAGCCACATCTGTCAGGAAAAGTGCCACTTAACCGGTCAAAACCTGGCGAATGCGCCCTTCTGGCGTTCACGTTTATAAGTTTTCTGGGGCCCGCGGCGCCGGAGAGAGCTGCTTCTCGAACCAGTGGTGCGCGTAGGGGTTCTCGTTGTACGGGCCGATCTCCGTGTAGCCCGACGAGCGGTAGAGGGAGATCGCCTCAGGCAGGTGGGAGCTCGTGTCCAGGCGCACGGTTGTGCAGCCGAGCCGGCGGGCGGCATCCTCCAGCGAGGCGAGCAAGGTCTTGCCCACCCCGCGGCCGCGCGCCGCGGGGTCAACCCACATGTGCTTTATCTCGGCGGTGAGCGCGTCGAGCCGGCGGACCGCCCCGCAGCCGACTGCGCGGCCCTCGACGCGGGCGACGAGAAAAGCGCCGTCCGGGTGGACGAGTTGGTCATCGCGTGCGGCGAGGGCCAGGCTCGGGTCGAACCCGCCGGAGAAGCGCCGGCGGAGCTCCTCGAAGTACTGCGATAGCAGGCCCGTGGCCAGGTCGCTGCCGGGGGGTTCGGCTGAGACCTCCAGTTTCGGGGCGATGTACATCTCTCCAGTCTCCCAGGCCCACGGCGTGAGCCCACA
>DAHWQF010000277.1 GCA_027334785.1 Acidimicrobiaceae bacterium | reverse complement strand
CTCGGTGTGCCCAGTTACCTTCACCACTGCACCGCAGGCGAAGCGCCCAAGCGCGGCCAAGGCCTCCAGCGCCACCCGACGCCCGTCGAAGCGTATGTCGCGCCAGGTGTACACGAGGACGAATGTGCCCTCTAGGCGCAATCGGTTACGTCTCGCTTCGTCGTAGGCCTTGGCCTCGGGGCTCCAGTGGTAGGCGAAGCCGTCCACCTCGAGCACTACCGGGGGCGGCAGGGAGAAGTCGATCCGGTAACGGCCGTCAGGGCCGGCATGGACCTCGCGGCCCAGCACCGGGATCTTCCAGAGGTGGAGCAGTTCGGACGTCTCTGCCTCCAGCGCGCTGGGCGTGGGGGTCCCAATCATCCCCCGCCCAGTGAGGAGGTCCCGCAACGGGCGCACGCCGCGGCGGCCCCGGCCGGCCCGACGGGAAAGTTCCGCCTCGAGCCCCCCAACCGTCACGAGCCTGGTCGACAGGGCTGTGTCCACCGCGTCGGCCAGTTGATGCGTGGTGGCGACGGCTGCGAAGTCCACCAACGTGCGAAGCGGATCGGTGCAGTCGAAGTTGCGCCGGTGGCTTACCCGGAGGTAGTCCAAGTCATTGTGGCGGTAAAGGTCGGCACCAGGGATCTGTGGGTGCCGCCGCGCCGGCACAGTCAGGCTGGGCCGGTCCGGCGGCTGCGCCCGCAGCTGCCACAGCCAGGCGGCCGAGCCATGGGAGACCACTGCGCCGGCGCCGGCGGCGAGCATCGCTACCATGAGACGCTGCTCGAAGGTCTCTGGGAAGACAGCCGCGCGGTAGACGCGCCGGCAGGCCACCGTCCACTCACCTGCCCTGCACCGGTGGTGGATCTGGTCGCGGGTTATGCCCACACGGGCCAGCTGGTCTTTGGACACGACGCCGTACTGGCAACGCAGGAGCTCAGCTACCTGTCTTTCCGTGTTATTCATTACGTCTCATTGTATAAGAATTAACAACAAGCGGCAGCGAGGCCGCGACAAGTGTCCTCTGCGGCCAACAGTGTCGGGTTCTGGGCGAAATAGGCCCCGAGCGCGTCAGAAGTGGGCGAAGGCGACATTAGTAGGGACGAGTGGGCCGCAGGCTCGGCTCGAGCAGCGCCGGCGGGCACGAGAAGCGCCGGCGGGCACGAGCAGCGTCGGCGGGCACGAGAAGCGCCGGCGGGCACGAGCAGCGCCGGCGGGCACGAGCAGCGCCGGCGGGCACGAGGGTGGACCGCCCGGAACGCTCAGGGGGCCCCGGCGAGGTCTCCCCGAAGAGTGCACACCGCATGGCCCCCCGCCGGCCGGCCGCCTCGCTGGCCACCGTGTCGCCGGCTCGATAGCCTGCCCACCCATAGAGACGACGAGGAAAGACGCGATGGGGTCGCCGGCCAAGGCTCAGCGCCGGCCTACCGCTACCGGGCCGGGAGCGAGCCAGGCCCGAGACGAGCCCGGGACGCAGCCCCAGCCGGCGGCCGGCCCCCAGCCCCAGCCGGCGGCCGGCCCCCAACCCCAGCCCAGGCCGGTGGTCCGGGTCGGCCTGCTCGGGTGTGGCAACGTCGGGGCGGCGCTCGCGCGCCTCTTGTTGACCGACGCCAAGCGCATCGCCGAGCGCACGGGCATCGAGCTCGAGCTCGCCCGGGTGGCGGTACGCTCGGCGGCCAAGGAACGAGACGTGCCCGGCGTTGAGCCCCTCCTCACCACCGACGCCGGCCGCGTCGTCGACGACCCCGCCGTGGACGTGGTGGTCGAAGTGATGGGAGGCATCTCGCCGGCGAGGGACCTCGTGCTCCGGGCCCTTTCCCAGGGTAAGCCGGTCGTCAGCGCCAACAAGGAGCTCCTGGCCAACCACGGCGGCGAACTTTGGGAGGCGGCCGACAGGGCGGGCGTCGACCTGCTCTTCGAGGCCTCGGTGGCGGGCGGGATCCCGCTCATCAGGGCCCTTCGGGAGTCCCTTGCCGGCGAGCGCATCGAGCGAGTGATGGGCATCGTCAACGGGACCACCAATTACATACTCAGCCGCATGGACTCCTCTGGCGTGAGTTACCGGGAGGCGCTGGCAGAGGCACAGAGCCTCGGCTATGCCGAGCGCGACCCCACCGCCGACGTCGAGGGCTACGACGCCGCCGCCAAGGCCGCCATCTTGGCCAACGTGGCCTTCGGGGCGAAGGTGGTCGCAGGCGACGTCTACCGCGAGGGGATCTCGGCCATCACCGCTCAGGACATCGCCGTGGCGGCGCGGCTCGGCTTCACCATAAAGCTTCTTGCCGTGGTCGAAGCTGGGCCCGACGGCTCGCTCGCAGTGCGTGTCCACCCCACCATGCTCCCGAGGGCGCACCCGCTTGCGTCGGTGCGCGACTCTTTCAACGCTGTCTTCGTCGAGGGCGACGCCGTCGGCCAGCTGATGCTGCTCGGGAGGGGCGCCGGCGGCCCGCCGACTGCCAGCGCCGTGCTCGGCGACTTGGTCGATGCCGCCCACAACCTGGTCGTGAAGGGCGCGCCACGCAAGCTGGAGCTGCACGATGTGACCGTCCGGCCCATCGACGACTTGCGCTGCGCCTACTACTTGTCGCTTCTTGTCGCCGACCGTCCTGGCGTGCTGGCCGCTATCGCCGGCGTGCTCGGCCGCCATCACGTTTCCGTGCGTTCGATGGAGCAGGAGGCCCCCGAGCCCGAGGCCGAGCCGGGGGAAGGGCGCGCCCGGGGCGCCGGGCCGGAACCAGAGGCCCACCTCGTCTTCGTCACCCACCCCGCCTACGAACGCGACGTGCAGGCTTGCCTCCACGACCTCCGCGGGCTCGACGCCGTCCGTCGCCTCGGAAGCCTGGTCAGGGTGACCGGGCGGTGAGCGGAGCGGCTCGTCCCGGGCCTGTGGCGGGAGCAACTGCACCCGCTCGGTGCCGCCCCTGGCGGGGCGTCATAGAGGAGTACCGCCACCACCTCCCGGTGAGCGAGCAAACTCCCGTGGTCACCCTGGGCGAAGGCAACACCCCCCTCCTGCTGGCGCCGAGGCTTTCGCAACGTACGGGCGCCGAGGTGTGGCTAAAGGTGGAGGGTGCCAACCCGACGGGCTCGTTCAAGGACCGGGGTATGACGGTCGCTATATCCAAGGCCGTCGAGGAGGGGGCCAAGGCGGTGGTATGCGGGTCGACAGGCAACACTTCGGCATCCGCGGCCGCCTATGCCGCGCGGGCGGGCCTGCCGTGCGTAGTGCTCATCCCCGACGGGTACATAGCGCTGGGCAAGCTGGCCCAGGCATTGGTGCACGGCGCAAAGGTCGTCCAGGTGAGGGGAAATTTCGACCGGGCACTGGAGCTCGTGCGCGAACTGGCAGAAGTAGAGCCCGTCACGGTAGTGAACTCGATAAACCCCTACCGGATCGAAGGCCAAAAGACCGGCGCCTTCGAGATAACCGACGCGCTCGGCGACGCGCCCGAGGTTCATTGCATGCCGGTCGGTAACGCCGGTAATATCACGGCCTACTGGAAGGGTTACCGCGAGTACCAGGACGCGGGTAAAGCCAAACGTTTGCCGCGGATGCTGGGCTTCCAAGCGGCGGGCGCCGCGCCAATAGTGCTCGGCCACCCCGTGGAAAAGCCGGAAACGGTGGCAACGGCGATCCGCATCGGAAAGCCCGCCTCCTGGTACGGGGCGAGCGCCGCCGCCGCCGAGTCGGGCGGCTCGATCTCCGCCGTCACGGACGAACAGATCCTGGCCGCCTACCGTTTCTTGGCCCGAGAGGAGTCGGTCTTTTGCGAACCAGCGTCGGCCGCAGCTGTGGCTGGCCTGCTCGAGGTCGGTGTACCGCAAGGATCGCGAGTCGTGTGCGTCCTCACGGGCCACGGCCTGAAGGACCCCGACGTGGCGATAGGGCAGATCGCCGTCCCGCGTGCCGTGGAAGCCGAGCTCGGTGCTGTCCGGGCCGAGCTGGGCCTGTAGCCTCCCGGGAGGGCTCCCCTATGCCGCTTCGCGGGCCTCCCTGGCGCGATGGCGCAGGAGTAGGTATGATGGTGGGTGCCGGCTCGCGATAGGCGTGAGCGGGCAGCTCATCCGGAGCGGGATCTCCCGGGCGTCATCAAGTGGGCCTAAAACCGTAGCCAAACCGGGCTAGGCCTGACGGGGGGCATCCCAGTGACAGCTGGCTCCGGTCGTATTGTCCTTTGTTAGACCACTCACACCCTCAGAGGTAGTAAATGAGTGACTTGCAGCTCGAGCGCTCCGTCCTAGAGGCAAAGGAGCGGGAGGAGCTCTTTGCTATTGCCCAGGCCCTCGGTTCTTCCCTTCCGGCGCGGACCAAGAAGGCCGACCTCGTCGCCCGGATACTCGAGGCGACGGGCGTGGAACCGCCTGCCGACGGCGCGGGCTCGGCCAAAGCCCCCGCTCCCGCCGCGGACAAGGTCCGCAAGCCCCGTGCTCGGCGTGCCGCTGCGAAGGAGGGCGACGGGCCTGAGCAGCTTGCCCTGGGTGCGGTCGCCCCCGCCGACCACGGTGACACCCCCACTCCGCTCTCCTCGGGCCAGGACAGGTCGGCTGAGGCCGAGCTCGCGGACACGCCACCAAGTGTCAATGGTCACACCAATGCCAGCGTTAACGGCCACGGCGACACCACAAACAGCGTTGCTGTAGCCGCGCACGGGCGCGTGGCGACCGGGCCGGCTAGCCGTGGGGCGACCAGGGAGGCGCCCGCACCCGTGGCGTCCGAAACAGCCGGCGAGGGCCTAGCGGGTGACGGACAGGCTGGGTACAACACCCAGAGCTACCAGCGCTCCGACTACGGCCGCGGGCGCCCCGAGGGTGATGGCGGCCTCGGCAACAGCCGGCGGCGCCGGCGCCGTAACCGGGATAAGCCCTCCCGGGGCGACGGCCGAGGCGTTGAGCGCGACCTGGTGGCCCAGCCGGAGGCGCCTTACTCGGGCGAGCTCGTGACGTGCTCGGGCCTGCTCGACCTGAGGGACGAAGGCTACGGCTTCCTCCGGACCAGTGGCTACCTGGCCAGCTCCGCCGACGTTTACGTGTCGATCACGCAGGTGCGCAGGTTCGGCCTGAGGAAAGGCGACCTGATCGAGGGTGCCTACCGGCCGGCGGCGAGCAACGAGAAGTACCCGGCGCTGGTGAGGGTGGACTCGGTCTCGGGGCTCCCCCCCGAGGAGGCCCGCAACCGGCCCAAGTTCGAAAACCTCACGCCACTTTTCCCCGAC